>QBVV01000010.1 GCA_003284265.1 SAR116 cluster bacterium AG-313-A07 | reverse complement strand
CTCACCAGTACCGCGGATGTAAACTGGTTTTTGCCTTAAATCTTTAGCTCGATCCGCCTTGGTCAATATTAACGCTCCGCCGCCATCAGTGACCAAACAACACATCAGTAATCTGAATGGATAACAAATCATTTTAGAATTCAGAACATCATCTACATTAATTGGATCTTTGAAACTGGCTCTCGGGTTTTTGCTAGCCCATTCTCTCTGAATAACAGAGACCATTGCGAGTGTCTCCTCACTTAATCCATAGTCCTTCATGTATCGGAGCACTGGGATAGTGAACATTGTAGGCGGACGCGTCACACCAAATGGGCGTTCAAATTGTTGCTGGAATAACGACGGGAAAATTGAGGAGCCATGCCTACCAAGATTAGATCGGCCACTCTCACCATGAGTGATTAAAACCGTCTCACACAACCCCTCGTTTATCGCAGCCGCTGCGTGTCTCACCAGAAGCATAAAGGAGCAGCCTCCAACAGAGGTGCCATCCAACCATTTAGGCACAATTCCCAAATAATGAGCAATCTCAACAGCATTATGCCCGCCAGTTGCAACGCCGTCGATATCCGATAACTTCAAACCTGCATCTGCTATTGCGTTCAAAGCTGCATCAGCGTGCAGTTGAACTTGAGACATTGTGGGAACCTTACCAAGTTCCGTCGTCTCAGAGGCACCAACGATAGCTACAGAATTACGTTTCATGGAACTATTTCCCCGCTGGTTTAAATTGTGGAAGAGTAATTTCGTCGTTCACTTTTTCAAAGCTAACCTCAAGCGGCATATCTAATACCAAGGCTTCTGGCGTCTGCGCACATTCCACTATATTACACATCATCTTTGGACCCTCTTCGAGTTTCACAACCGCTATTGCATAGGGCGGGGTGAAGCCAGGAGCCGGAAGATGACTAATTACATAGCTGTGTAATGTTGCACGTCCTGATGCTTCAATTATTTCAATATCTGTACCCCCGCTCGAAGGGCAAAAGTGTCGCGGCGGAAAATAAACTTCACCAGTCGTTTTACATTTCTGAAGTCTAAGCTTTCCCTGTTTTGTCCCATCCCAGAAATGCTGCGTCTCTGGGGTTGGTTTTGGCAACTCTCTTTGATCGTTATCCATAACGAAGATCCATCCTAATATTAAATGAGTTTAAATATACTACTTATTCATGTTCAACTATCGCAAGTCCGTTATTCAAGACAACAGTATCGCGTTCGATTACTTTAGATCTAAACGAAATTGAGCTACCATCCTTCCATATCTCTGTCCTAATAGTTTCCCCAGGGTAAACTGGGGATGAGAACCTGAGCTGAAGTGATTTAAATTTATTTGCTTCATAGTTACAGCACGATTTAAGGATGGCATGACCCGCAACTCCTAATGAACACAGCCCATGTAAAATTGGCTTCGCAAACCCTGCCGCTTTAGCAACAGAAGGGCTTGCATGAAGTGGATTATAATCCCCAGATAGGCGGTAAATTAAAGCCGCCCGATCCAATGTGGGCAGATCGGTAACCATATCTGGCTGCCTTTCAGGCAATTTGTGGGGTAGTGGCGCCTCATCACTAGGCCCCCCATACCCACCGTTACCCCGAGCAAATGTTGTTGACGTTAAAGTCGCCAATTTGAGGCCAGATTCAGCGTCTTTAAGAATACGCTCTGTTAGAATTAGTGCGCCCTTTCCAGCTCCCTTATCTACCAACCCAGTCACCTTTGATTGTGCTTTTATGGTTGCCGAAGTTGGGAGAGGGTTGTGCAATTCTAATTTTTGCTCCCCGTGTAGTATTTTTACCCAGTCGATACCTGTTTCTGGATCTCTAGACCAAAACCCTGGGCTACCTAGAACAACCGCCATTGTAGGTAGCGCGGAAAAATTCTCAGCTTCTTCAAAAACATACGGAAGCTGGGTTTCATCCATTGGATCAGAACCTAAGCCAACACCTAAGGCATAAAGAATAGTATCCCTCGAGGTATAATTTTGGGTTACTTCCTCAAATTTCCAGTTTTTCAGTTTTTCATATTCAAACTTCATAAGTACAATCCAATAATCAGCCGTATTTTACCTTTTAAATGGGATCCCAACTAAAAACATCCTGTGATCGGTCTAGGGGATAAAAACCTGCCTCCATCGATGGGATAGCATGCTCCAGCACTGTCTCGGGCGTCCATCCTTCACCCCGATGAACCGAACGCGTCGGTCTCGATTGCCCCATTAGGAATATTTCGTTATTTCGAACCCCAAAAATCTGACCTGTAACTTTAGAATCAGGAACTGATAATGCAACTGCCACAGGAGCAATCTTTGCAGTGGTCATAGTCTTGAGTTTCTCAACCCGAGCCCTTTGGGCATCATCGCCAATTGGAATGGTACCTATCATTCGACTCCAGGCAAACGGAGAAATACAATTGGACCTTACGTTAAACCTGCCCATATCTAAAGCTATCGACTTTGACAACCCGGCAATTCCTAGCTTGGCAGCAGCATAATTTGCCTGGCCAAAGTTACCAATCAACCCCGATGTAGAAGTCATATGCACGAAAGAACCCGACTCTTGTTCCCTAAAAACAGTAGCAGCCGCACGGCTAACATTGAAGCTCCCTTTAAGGTGCACTGAAATTACCGAGTCCCAATCGTCTTCTGTCATTTTATGAAATATGACATCTCGAAGAATTCCGGCGTTATTCACAACGATATCTAAACCCCCTAATTCTTCAACTGCTTGATTCACCATATCTTGGGCCGCTCCAAAATCAGCTACGCTACTGAAATTTACTACGGCTCTGCCTCCCTGATCTTCTATCTCCTTAGCCACTTCCATAGCGGGGATTCGGTCTTCACCCTCTCCTTGAGTGGTACCGCCCAGGTCGTTTACTAAAACCTTGGCTCCAGCTGCCGCAAATGCCAATGCGTAATCACGTCCAATACCTCTACCCGCGCCAGTAATTAGGGCTACTTTGCCCTCTAAAAGCTTCTTACCCGTCATAAATAATTACTCCGTTAACTTTATGGTTTACCTTTGGCATTATCTCATCCAAGGCTTGTTATAACATTCACATTACCTTAATGATGAAAGCAATACTTCATTCGTAAAATAAATAACAACACGCCTATGATCAATTTAGAAAAGGCGCAAGACTCAATAAGAAAGACCTTCATATGTTGCCAAGAACACTATTTTCGGAAGAGCATGAGATTTTTCGTGAAGCTACAAAACGGTTCATAGAGAGGGAAATTGTGCCATACCACGATCAGTGGGAAAAGGACGGCATAGTGAGCAGAGACCTGTGGCGAGCCGCAGGCGAACAAGGATTGTTGTGTTGTACCGTCCCCGAGGAATATGGTGGGCCTGGGGGAGATTTTTTACACAGCGTGATCGTAAATGAAGAGTTGGCCAAAGTGGGAGCAACTGGCCCAGCATTTCCACTGCATTCTGATATTATTGTCCCTTACCTTCAAGCCTATGGATCAGAAGACCAGAAGAAAGAATGGTTACCAAAAGTAGTTTCAGGAGAAACGATTATGGCAATCGGGATGACAGAACCAGTAGCCGGGTCAGATCTGCAAGGTATTAAGACAAGGGCGGACAGAGATGGGAATCACTTTGTCATAAACGGACAGAAAGTCTGGATTTCAAATGGTCAAATAGCCGATCTTTATATCCTGGCTTGCAAAACAGACCCTGATCAAGGAGCTAAAGGAATCAGCCTTATATTGGTCGAGGGGAACCGAGACGGGTTCGAGCGTGGAAAAAACCTAGAAAAAATAGGTTATAAAGCCCAAGACACATCCGAACTTTTTTTTGAGGACGTACGTGTACCTATAACTAATCTTTTGGGTCAAGAGGGTAGAGGATTTGCCCAACTCATGCAACAACTCTCCCAAGAACGTTTGGTAGTAGCAATCCGGTGTGCAACCGCACTGGAAGCATCGCTAGATGAAACAATTTCCTATACTAGTGAAAGAAAAGCGTTTGGGCGAAGCTTATCTGAGTTTCAAAATACTCGATTTAAATTGGCTGAAGTAAAAACATTAGCAATGGTTACCCGTGCATTTACAGATCAATGTATTGACCTTCATGTAAAAGGAAACTTAACCTCGGAGGACGCAGCAGCAGCAAAATTGCAAACTACAGAGGCTTTGAACAGGGGCGTCGATGAATGTCTTCAATTGCACGGTGGCTATGGCTACAGTTGGGAATACCCTATCGCCCGCGCATGGGCAGATGCTCGAATGTCGCGCATTGCCGGGGGCTCTTCGGAAATAATGAAAGAAATCATAAGTCGTAATATTTTACCATCAAAGAATTAGCACTAATTTATTTATCCATTTGCCTGTTCATGCTCTTTGATTTTTATATCTGATAGTTTTTGGAATACCTTGAATACAGCACTATCGTCTTCCCTCCCGAAACCTGAAGACGCCGCAGCTAAAAACTGTTGATGGGCTGCTGCTGTCAATGGAAGTGGAAATCGAAGCTCATGGCCCGTTCCGAGCACAATCCCCAAGTCCTTCACAAAAATATCCACAGCGCTCAATGGGGTGTAGTCCTCATCAAGAATATGCGGAACACGATTTTGCCACATCCAAGAAGAACCAGCTGACCCAGATATTACATCGTATAACTCCCTTGCGTTGGCCCCAGCGCGAACTCCAAAGGCCATAGCTTCCGCCGCGGCAGCTATGTGAACCCCTGCTAGTAACTGATTCACCGTTTTGACAGTTGAACCAATTCCGTGTTCCGTTCCTAATCGATGAATTTTCCCGGAAATTGCTTCCATCATTTCAGCAACCTGCTCGAAAGCCGAATCTGGGCCTGATGCCATAATCGATAAATTCCCAGATCTTGCCCCAGCTGCACCTCCGCTTACCGGCGCGTCAATCATTTCAAACCCTTGCTTTAATAAACGTTCGCCACAAATCTTTGCATAAGCTGCAGGGACCGTGCTGCTTTGAACAACAACGGCACCCGAACCTAAACCATCTACAGCTCCCTCCTTCCCAAAAAGCACCTCTTCAACCTGCTTGTCATTTACTACCAAAACGATGACGGCAGAACAGCCCTCTACTGCCGCTGTAATAGAGCTCTTTGCAACGCCACCCGCGCTTTCTAGATTTTTCATCGCATTATCGTTTATATCAAAGCCAATTACTTCGAATTGCCTCTCCAAAAGCGATAGGGCCACCCCCATTCCCATGGAACCAAGACCTAAAACGCAAATTTTTCGATTAGCGATCATTTTATTACCTAACCCGTTTCGATAATTGATAAATCAATGTGAGTATGGTCGGGAAAAAGTTGCAACCAAAATACAAATTTAGTCCCGCGCAATACACATAGCCACTCCCATGCCCCCACCTATACAAAGTGTGGTTAACCCTTTTTTAGCATCGCGCTTTTGCATCTCGTAGAGTAACGTGATCAAAACGCGGGCACCAGAAGCTCCAATGGGATGCCCCAATGCGATTGCGCCCCCGTTTACATTTACCTTTTCTATATCCCAACCCATGTCCTTATTCACCGCACAGGCCTGAGCTGCGAAAGCTTCGTTAGCTTCTATCAAGTCCAGGTCTTTTGCTGACCAACCTGCCTTGTCTAAAGCAGCGCGACTGGCAGGGATAGGTCCCGTGCCCATAATAGCTGGATCGACACCTTTTGTAGCAAAAGATGCAATCCTGCCCAGCGGTTGAATGCCGCGCTTGTCTGCCTCTGATTTCGTCATCAGTATCACAGCAGCTGCACCATCATTTATACCAGAAGCGTTACCCGCAGTTACCGTGCCATCTTTGGTGAACGCCGGCCTGAGCTTGGAGAGGGCCTCAATACTTGCGCCATGACGAGGGTACTCATCAGCATTTATAACTGTATCTTCACGCTTTCCCTTTATAGTTACAGGCGTAATTTCATCAGCAAATTTACCTGCCTTTTGGGCCGCCTCTGCCTTATGTTGAGATGATAATGCAAAAGCATCCTGATCATCCCTCGTAATTTGCCACTGATTAGCAACATTCTCGGCTGTGTTACCCATATGATAACCATTAAAATGATCCCACAAACCATCCTTAATCATGGTATCTATGAGTTTCAAATCGCCCATTTTCTGACCCAATCTCAAATTTTGAGCATGCGGCGCCTGGCTCATACTTTCCTGACCACCTGCTACAACAATCTCTGAGTCAGCTGCTTTTATAGCTTGAGCTCCAAGTGCAACTGCCCTAAGACCGGATCCACAAACTTGATTTATCGTTAAGGCCGTGCGCTCTTGAGGGATACCAGCCGAGATAGAAGCTTGCCTCGCCGGGTTCATTCCAGTCGCGGCAGTAAGGACTTGCCCTAGGACCACCTCATCAACATCTTCCCCCGAGATATTTGCTCTGAGCAACGCTTCCCGAATCGCAACTTCTCCTAGTTCTGCTCCTGTCAGGGTACTTAAACCACCTCCAAAAGTTCCAATAGCTGTTCTTGCGGCGCTGGCTATCACGACATCATTCATAACATTCTCCTGTAGAAATTATTTTTTTTAGTATTTATAATCATCGACTTCTAATAGCGGAAAAGCACTTACTACGTCCGGAGAACTAACCGGCGCAGCGGGACACAATTGTTTCTTTTCTATTTTTGAATAGTCGGTAGCGCCAAGGAGGCCAAGTGCTAATTTAGTTTCCTCCTCTAATAGCTCCAACATGCGTACTACTCCATCTGCTCCACCAGCGGCCAAACCGTAACAAAATAGTCGGCCAATACCTATAAGGTCTGCTCCAAGTGCTATTCCCTTTACAATGTCAGTACCCCTAGAAAACCCGCCGTCGACAGCGACTAAACTTCTTCCCGCCACAGCATCTACTACTTCTGGCAATACTGCGAACGAACCTAATCCATGATCGAGTTGACGCCCCCCATGGTTCGAGACGTAGACCATATCGACACCATGTTCGATTGCCATCAGAGCATCTTCCGCCGTTGCTATGCCCTTCAAAATGATAGGCAGTTTATATTTTATTTTATAGCGCTCTACATCTTTCCAACTCAATGCTGCTTGCCAGTCTGCACCTGAACCAGTCCGCCATGGTTTAGCAAAACGATTAGCAATATCTCGTTCCCTTCTGGAGTAGTTGGCGCTATCAACCGTTAAACAGAATGCATCGTAACCAGAGTCGATGGCTCTACTGACGTATGAATCAAGAAATTCGTCATCACCTCGTTTATATAGCATGGCAATTTTAAATCCTGGTGCAGCTTTCGCCACATCTTCCATTGGAATAGTACTGACCGAGCTGAGCATCAACGCACACCCAAAACCACTTGCTGCATTCATAGCCGCAACACCACCCTGCGGATCAAAACTTTCAAGCGAACCTATCGGCGCAAGACAAACCGGCAATCGCATCGGGTGACCAAAGATATTTGACCTGGCATCAACGTTCCGCATATCTCTGAGTACTCGAGGTCGAAAAGCCACCGAGTCTAGCGCCATTCGGTTTCTTTTCAAGGTAGTCTCTGTTTCCGTACCTCCCCGCAAATAATCCCAGATATTTCTACTGAGTTTACCCCGCGCAGCATCGACAATTTCGTGAAGCGCTTGAAATTTAAATCGTAAATCCTCGTTCACTGGTTTTTGTCCCTATTATCCAAACATTAATTTTTGGGGCAGTTGCATCTCTGCCTAATATCTTATTCACTAACTATTAAAACTACGATTGTATTTAGTCTTTTGAAATCATTTTTGTAATATATTGATAATTTCGCGCAATTGAGTCCGAGCACGTAAAAGGTAGAAACCCAGAGCCGCTAAATGACTTGGTCCAATGAAACCATCTGGTTTCCCATTCACTACCACTAACGGATCCATACTGGCAGCTTGCTTCAGGGACGCGAGCATCAATAACCAAGACGATGATAGTTCTTTTGTTTTATTTACACTTTCAAAGTCCTTACCCAAATCCCGTAAGATCAAATAATATGCATAAAGTCGCCCCTTAGCGGAGTAAAAAATATCATCTGCTTTCGTATCGATCCCCCATTGCCCTGCCTTGGCAAGATGGTCATCTATAACTGCTGAATTTGACCCTAAATCAGCTGTAAATCTCAATAATGTTCCCTGCAAATTATCTGCTCTGCGCTCAAACTTAGCATCCCCGTTGGCCAAGCGTTGGTTATAGGAAAATAGAGAACGCTGGGCCGCCCGATACTGGGATTCTGAAGATGCTGTCGGTACGATAGACGTAGAAAAGTCGAATATCCAGGTAGTACCTGGATATTTCAGCAGCCCTGATGCCTTATCTAAATCCTTATCAACCTCACTAGAACCTCTGGATCGTCCAATTTGATCCGTCATCTCAAGAGCAAATCTCGATACGGCATAAATAATCCCTTGTTGATAATTAGGCATATTATCCAAGAAGTATCCAGGCATAAAGAATGGATCGTTTGCAACCCAACTGTTGCTGTTAACCTCTCGATCGATCAATGCAATAGCCATGGCAACAGCATGGCTACCGCCAACTTTAATCGAGGACGGCTTGAACTCTGGATCATCGTCAATCTTATGAACAATAATCATGCCCAAAACATAATATAGGATCACAAAAGCCAAGCTTGCGCATAGGCCGATGACCCCAAGCCGCCTATATCGACCCAAGGGAATTCCTTTCTCTAGTTTTTTATCTGTATCTTGACTAAAATCAGCTTCTTCCACCAGCGCACCAACTCAAAAAAGTTAATAAAACAATCTTCTTTAGGACCCTCGTTTTCGTGCTAACGTGTTAATTATCAACCTATGAAAAACAGGGACAAGAGCCAGAATACCGAGCCCAGTCAACCCAAGCATTAATTCGTTTGTAATCAATACTGAGATATCAACATTGTCGCCGTTCAATAATATTTTATCAAGACCCGCTCCCGTAAGGGAAAACGCTACCGCTCCTGGAAACATTCCTATCAAAGACGCAAAAAAATATATAGAAAACCTAACCTGAAGAAACGCCGGCACCAAATTGACCAAGAAAAACGGGAATACCGGCACCAGTCTCAAGAATAGCATATAGCTAAAACTATTTTTTTTAAATCCATCCTGCATGCTCATTATAGCAGAACCAGCTCGTGATTTAAGAGAACCACCTAGCGCCGTTCGGGCAGCAAAATAAAGCGAGCATGCGCCGATCATAGCACCAGTTAGTGAGAACATGGCGCCGAGAGAAACGCCGTAAAGGTACCCCCCCGTCAGGGAAAGCATTGCTGCGCCCGGGATAGAACAAGCTGTCGTGAGGGCGTAAATTAAAATAAACATGAAGACTGAAGTCGCATATTTAGCTTGGATAAATTGTTTTAACTCTTCTTTATTTGCTCTAATTGCTTCCAGAGAAATATATTCAGCCCAACCAAAAAAAAATGCGCCAAAAAGACCTGCCAGCAAAATAGAAATAGGCAGGAAACGATTAAGTTTCATATTCTTCAAAAACTTTCGTTTTGGCATCTTGAGATACAGCTAAATTAAGTCCTATCTTCACGGAAAGTCTCAATCTCCTGATGTTTTCTTATCGAATTTCATACCTGCCTCAATATAGTTTTTCAGTATATCCTTTTTGAATACTGCGATTTGCGGCAGAAACAGCCGCACTATCAGCGCCCAAGCCTATTTGATCAGTGATAATTTCTCCAAGGGAGGGAAAACTTTGTCTTTCTATTTTATAATCATCTTCCCAGAGTTTGGATCTGATTAGTGCTTTAGCGCATTGTAAGTACGCTTCTTTGACCTCTATTTTTAGTGCTGATCTTGGCGCTTTTCCTTGCGCAGATAGTCCTTCTAAAATCTCTTCATCTAATATTATGGTACCTAAACCATTTACTCGAAGTGTTTCATTCATTCCTGGAACTAAGAAGAGTACCCCAAGACCTTTATTATCAATAATGTTGGATAATGTATCCGTTCTGTTATTTCCTAATCTATCTGGTATGAAGATTGTATTTTCATCTTTAACAAGGACAAAACCCGGCGCATCCCCTCTTGGAGAGACATCGCCAAGCCCATCACTTCCCATTGTGCCAATAACTAAAAATGGAGATAATTCGATAAAGGCACGACAATGCTTATCTATATGATCTAGCTGTTTTAATACAGCCCTCTCAGAGGGTTTCCCATAATGACTTCCAAGATCATCCTTATTTATGATTTTATTCACTATATCCTCACTTCTCGATATATTTGTATGTTGTCTTTAGGCTATATTGCCCACAATGCGTTATTTTATCGAATAACGCTATACTGTCCTGGAGTTAATGAAAAGTTTACCATTCTAACTGCCATTGAATAAGGCTGATAGGTTTTAAAATGATGAGTGAATACGGTGGTCAAGAGACCTGGCAAGAGGACCTATATAGTTTGCTCAGGTCCAACGGTGTTAAATTATTTTGTTATGTGCCAGATGGCGGACACAAAACTCTCATAAATAGGTCCATCGAGGATCCAGAGGTGATCTCGGTGCCCCTAACCACGGAAGAAGAGGGGGTAGCAATGTGCGCCGGGGCACATCTTGGGGGCACCAAGAGTGTTCTTTTAATGCAGTCCAGCGGTGTTGGTAATTGTGTAAATATGTTTGCGCTTATTAAAAATGGTCAATTTCCATTTGTCACTGTCGTAACTATGCGAGGCGAGTTTGGGGAAATGAACCCCTGGCAAGTGCCAATGGGACAAGGTGTTCAGCCTGTTGTAGAAGCCATGGGGATGCATTGCCTGCGAGCAGAGACACCGGAAGAGGTCTCTCCGACAGTCCAAGCAGCTTTGGATATGGCCTATAAATCCAATCAAAGCGTGGCAGTTTTGCTCACCCAAAAACTAATCGGCGCAAAGCCGTTTTGAAGTAATAGATAACAGAGAGATGTACCATGAGCGACGATAGATCATTAGATAGAAAAAAGGCGGTACCCGTGATAGTAGGGGACCCTAAAGATCTCTTAATAGTGTGCGGCTTAGCTGGCGCTTCCAAAGATATGGCACACCTTACCAACGATGGAGATAACATCTTTACCATGGCAGGGGCCATGGGAGGTGCAACGGCGATGGGTCTGGGACTGGCATTATCAAGACCGGATAAAAAGGTGCTTGTTGTCACAGGAGACGGTGAACTGCTAATGAATGTTGGGACCTTGGCCACGGTGGGCATATTAAAACCCGCCAACTTATCAATACTTTGCGTTGATAATGGGCATTATGGTGAAACAGGTTACCAAGAGAGCCATACTCAGCGAGGGGTTAATCTCGAACTGATAGCACAGGGGTCGGCAATACCAAACACCCGAACAATAGATAGAGAAGAGCAAATTCCCGAAGCAAAAAAAATACTCCGGGACTCCAATGGAACGAGTTTTATACTATTGAAAGTCAATACAGAACCGCCTCCCTCAATTAAGCGTTCAATGGATGCTACAGAGCGTAAGGTTGCCTTTCGGAGAGCCCTGCTCGGTATCGCCTGATGGTGGAAGAAACGCATATAAACCTTGAATTAAAAGAAATACGAGCACTGGCAAAAAAGGTTTTTTTGGCTAACACTTGTTCACCTGAGATGGCCGAAGTCCTGTCCGATGTTATTATGTTGTGCGAGAGAGATGGTCCTGCCAGCCATGGACTATTTTCAATGTATAGCTACGTCGGAAGTCTGAAAAACGGAATCTCAAATGGGAAAGCAACCCCAGTAGCTGAATATCCCAAGCCAGGTGTAATTCGAGTGGATGGAGATAACGGATACAACCAGCTCGTGATTAACCAGTTTACCCCAGAATTGGTCAATGCCGCCAGGGAAACTGGAATCGCTACACTCGCAATAAGAAACTCCCATCACATTGGACCACTACGGCAAGATCTTGAACCAATAGCAAAGGCTGGGTTAGTCGCATTTTCATGTGTTGTTTCCAAAGCATTAATGACTTCCTACAAAGGAAATAAAAAGTTATTTGGAACAGACCCAATTGCGTTCGCCTGCCCAAGAAAAGGAAAGGAACCAGTGGTATGGGATATGTCCACTAGCTCAATGAGCTTCATGGAAATAGAGGTGGCCTCAACAAAAAAGGAACAAATACAACCGGACTCTGCTGTCGACAAATACGGCAACCCAACATTGGATTCCGTGGCAGCCATGGACGGTGGAATGTTATTACCTTTCGCAAAACATAAAGGATCTGCGATAGCATTTATGGTTGAATTAATGGCGGCAGGCCTGACAGGTGGCCGCTTTGCTTTTGAAAACTCAACACCAGATGACCCCTATTTTGCCGGAGCAAACCGAGGCCAAACAATAATTGTAATGGACCCTGGTATCATACACGGTCCCGGATTTGTTGATCGGGTTAGTCAATTTTTAGATGCATATTTGCAGAGTACCCCGGAGCGTATTCCCGGTGATGGACGACTTGAACGTCGTCAAAAAGCTATTTCGGACGGAGTTAGAGTAGATCGAGAGCTTTTAAAGACTGTCCAGAGTTTTCTGTAGATAAGTGGCACCATTTCAAACTCTGATAGACTTTCCAGATTGAGCTGACTCATAGGCCAATTGAACTATTTTCATTGCGCTTTCCAACTCAGAGAGCCCTACTTTTGCTTTTTTACCCCCGGTAAGTGTTTCTATAAATGTATTTGTATAAATTCCATACAACGGGTCAGAATCTAGATCCATTTTCAGATGTTCAACAGCTTTCCCCGGTCTCGTAATGCTCACGCCCATCGGATCGGATTGGACGTAGTGTTTTTGACCAACTAGGCTAAAAGAATATTCTCGCTTAGACAGGCTATCCGGAAAATTATAACCGGTCTCTATTAATGCCTGACCACCATTTTCTGATGATATACATATCATTGCAGTGTCCTCAACTGCGGTACCATGGAGCGTTTTATCCGTTTGTGCAAATACGATATCTGCAGGATTTGGCATCAAAAGAAGCGCTAAATCAATAAAATGTGGTGCTAGGTTAATAAGGCACCCCCCACCACTTTTGTTAGGATCAAGCATCCACTTACAATCGATATCATCATACCGTCGCGGCGGCCCTGCATTAAAGCGCCACGATGTGGATACAAAATGCGCCCCCTCTTCTTCAATCAAATGATCAATTAATTTTTTCAGTGGTCCAAATCTTTGCACCAGAGGCACAGAAACCAGCACATCTTCTTGATCGGCTGCCTTGCGTAATTGGCTTACATCTGAATAATTTTTCCCTCCAGGTTTCTCAATCGAAAAAGGTATTCCCTTATTAATGAGTGTAATACCTATTTCTAACATCTCATGATGTTCACCAAACGCAAAAACAGCATCCACTTCGTTATCCGCTAATAATTGTCGCCAATCCGAATAGGCCCTGCTATTAAATTTATAGCCATACTGCTCCCTAATTTTCTCGTTTTTATCTGATAATGCTACTATATCGGCACCGGAAGCGAGCAGATCTTCGATATAAAGCGGGAAATGCCAATGCGATATTTCTAAAAGGGCAATTTTCATGGCAATATCTCTTTTCAAAAAAAGTTTAGCGCGTTTATACCTGAATTTGTAGTCGAAAAATTTTAAGGAAGGTTTCATAAAATGCCACTATTGGGAGAAGGCGTGGCCGCTATTTGGCATAATGTAGCGCCAGAGGTTCAGGATGACTATAATCATTGGCATTGTTATGAACATGTTCCTGAGAGAGTCGGTATTAAAGGCTTTTTAAGAGGCCGAAGATATGTGGCCATAGAAGGTGAGCCAGAATTTTTTCATTTTTATGAAACGGAGACAGTGGCTACATTAACATCAGAGGCCTATCTCACCCGATTAAACAGTCCTACGCCTTGGACGCGGCGAGTGGGCCCGACACTCAAAAACAATAACCGCACTCTCAGTGAAGTCATTTCTTCTCATGGTAAAGGAGTGGGTGCTGCTATTCTAACCATACGAATTGGTGCTGCCGATAACCGAGAAGACGAGTTCTTTAACTGGATATCCAATGAGATATTTCCAGGTCTGGTGTCTCAACCGGGGATCGTCGCCGCGCACCTTATAAAAGGAGACCACTCGGCCAGTGAAAAACAAACAGAAGAAAAGGCAATGAGGGACAAACCAGACGAAATAGCCGATTGGATTATTTTCATTGAGGGCATAGAAGTGGCGCCGCTAAATCATTTATGGCGCAATGGAGTGATGTCAGAGGCCTCACTTATTGAACATGGAGCTAAAACAGCGGATACGGGCACCTACAAGTTGCATTTCGCATTATCATCGGAGGATTTAGAATAGGCGCCCACAAACTTTCATATTATTTTTTTAACTTTTCTTTTTGGCTTTCTTTCCAAGCTTTTCGGGCCTTTTGCTTATCACGATGAACCTGAAGGTAACTAGCAGCCATTCGGTCCCCATTCCATCTCGCCTTTCTCCACCAATCGACCGCTTTGGAGAGATCCTGCTTTACCCCAAATCCACCCGAAAACATAAAGCCCAGCATACCTTGCGAAAATCCATCATCAATGGCTGCGCCTTTTTTGAACCATTCAACTGCTTTCTTATTATCGCCTTGGTTTTGATAAATTTGTCCCATTGTCCCGAAAGCCTGAGGAACATTTGCGTCTATCGCTAACTGAGCATACTCAATCGCCTTTTTTTCATCACGTTTGACCACATTTCCCTGGTTGTAAAGTAAACTTAAAAATATCATTGCCTTAGGGTTTTGAAATTTTCTCGCGGCTCTTTCCAGAAGTTCAAGTCCTTCTTCAGATTCTTTGGTATTGGGTTTTGCTTTTTTTAGTTTCAGGACCTTCATGGCATAAGCGACCATTGCCTTGCTGTTTCCCCCGTTTATGAGGTCAAGTAGTGTCGATTTTGCCCTTTTTGCGTTCTCAGGGCCTACACCACCCGGTAAAAACTCCAGTGCAGCCTGAATTCGCGCCGAATCATGTTTTGTTTTTAATGTCTTGATCAGCAGCAACCAGGCCCCTTCCGAGTCTTTCTCCATATACTTACCCTGCCCCAAATAACGAGCCATCATGACCATGGCAGGAGGGTACCCAATCTCCGCTGCCTCCTGGATGCGACCCACTGCCTCCTTTTTCTTTTCTGCTGCGAATAAAGCATATGCTGAGTTTATAAGAACCTCGCCATCGTCGGGCGCCGATTCTTTTGCCAGTTCGCAAGCTTTATTTGCGATATCGATTGCTGACTTTACTCTAGTTTTCTCTTCTGTCGGCGCATTGAAGTCCGTAGCACGGATCCACAGTCTCGCTTGTTCTAGTTTAGTGTGACAGTCAGCCTTTTGTCTCTCATCGGCTAATGCTGTTGACCCAAATTGAGTTTTGAATATCAACAGACAAAGCATAACGCTTTTAAAGATTAACAATATCTTCGAAAACCTAAATTCTTTCGACATAATTGATACTCCCCAAACCTATTGATTTTAACACTTAGAATTGTAATGAATGAGGTCAAATGATCTATTGCAAATAAATTAGGTATTGCTATTCAGCTAGCAAGTTTTCTAAATCTTTAACTATTCATGTATGATCTTTCAAGTAGGCAAGCAATACCACTATCGGGAGTGAATTGAAATGACCCAAACTCGTGTTTCCGCTGTGTTTATGCGTGGTGGTTCATCCAAAGGTGTCTTTTTTCATGCTAGAGACCTACCAAAAGATAGAATGGAATGGGATAGAATTTTTATGAGTGCGATAGGGAGTCCAGACCCATATGGCCGCCAACTTAATGGGATGGGTGGCGGTATTTCATCCTTGTCAAAGGCGGTGGTCATAGGGCCGTCCTCGAGGCCAGATGCTGACCTTGATTACACTTTTGCACAAGTAGCAGTGAAGGAGGAGCTGGTTGATTATTCGTCCAATTGTGGAAACCTATCTTCGGCAGTTGGCCCCTTTGCGGTCGACACCGGTTTAATTAAGGCCGATGGAAAATTCAAAGCAATACTGATACATAATACCAATTCAGAAAAAATTATTCGCGCTACAATCCCAACAAAAGATGGTTTTGCGCAAGTGAATGGTAATTTTGAAATCCCAGGCGTAAGCGGCACTGGCGCCCAAATTAAACTTGATTTTTTAGAGCCAGGCGGAACAAAAACGGGCTCTTTACTGCCAACAGGGAGTCCAACTGACATCGTATCTATCAAAGGTGCTGGAAACTTTGAAGTATCCCTGATTGACTCAAGCGTTCCCTGTGTTTTTGTTGCCGCAGAGAGATTTGGCTTAACCGGGGCCGAAACCGTTGAAGAACTGGAAAGAAATTCAGACCTCATGGGTCTTGTCGAGCTTATTCGTCTTGAAGCCGGTGTTAAAATGGGATTAGCAAAATCAGTCACGAAAGTACCGCCTACAGCACCAAAACTGGGAATTGTCTCTAAATCATCTAAATATAAAACGTTAGCCGGTGAAACGATAAATCCAAGTTCTGCTGATATAACGGCAAGGATATGGTCGATGGGTCAAGTTCACCGAGTCTTACCTTTAACGGGAGCTATGTGCCTAGCAGTAGCATGCCGCATTCCGGGAACGATATGTAATGGAATATTGTCAAATGACGAAGGAATCGTCAGAATCGCCAATCCAAGTGGCATCTTACCATTAGATGCAAAGGTAGAGATTAGAAACACAACCCCTTTTGCTTTGCAGGTTACGGCTTACCGCACCGCCAGAACTTTAATGGAAGGTAACGTATTAATTCCAGAGGCATCTGATTACTCAAAATAAAGACGCACAACCGCGATAATTAGAGAACCGAAGTAAAGGTTAATTTATGCAAATCAAGGAATTATTATCTACAACCCCGATGATCCCCGTCCTAACCATGAATAATTTGGATGATACCTTACCTTTATGCACTGCATTGATGGCAGGTGGTCTTTCTGTAATAGAGATCACATTACGGACTAAACCTGCATTGAAGGCAGTCGAAATTATATCAAAAGAATTACCTGAAATTAGCGTGGGAGTTGGAACCCTTTTGGATTCTGTGGATCTTGTTCGGGCTAAAAATTCAGGCGCATGTTTTGCTGTATCGCCAGGATTAAATATGGATTTAGTTGAACAGGCCCAAAAAGATAATTTAGCCTATCTTCCAGGCATACAGACAAGCTCGGAAGCAATGACGGCCTACCGATACGGGTTAAGAACGTTAAAATTTTTTCCTGCTAAAGCAGCAGGGGGCATTTATGGGCTAAAACAATTACAACCCGTTTATCCCGACTTGGAATTTTGTCCGACGGGTGGAATTGATTTTTCAGATGCCCCTAAGTATCTGAGAGAAAAAAACGTTGTATGCGTTGGTGGCAGTTTTGCCTCACCCTCAGATTTAATAGAACAACAGGATTGGAAAGAGATCACTAGACTTGCTACAATGGCAGCATCACTCTAGTGGAACTGAAAAGGAAGAAAATCAGTGCTAAAACTCTCCGTGCTTGATCAATCTATAGCCGTTTCTGGTCGACCTCAGGGTGCTGCTATTCGAGAGACTATTGCTCTTGCAAATCATTGCGAGGACCTTGGATACCACAGGTTCTGGGTTTCCGAACACCACAATCACCCTGCCATAGTTGGTACAGCTCCCGAAATAGTAATAGCAGCAATCGCTTCAAATACAGAAAAAATTCGGGTGGGAAGTGCTGGCGTCATGCTCCCACACTACGCACCTTTCAAAGTGGCGGAGCAATTTAGAGTGTTAGATGCGATAGCACCGGGAAGAATAGACCTTGGGCTTGGACGAGCGCCCGGATCGGATGGATTAACAGCATTCGCACTAAACCCCAATGCAGCGGAAAGACCCAACCAGTTTCCGAACGACGTTATGGATCTTGATGCCTGGATCCATGGAGAACCATTACAAGATGGACATACATTTTCCAAATTAAAAGCTCAACCAATAGGAGAGACCGTGCCCGAAATTTGGATTTTGGGGAGCTCAGCTTTTGGAGCCCAGGTGGCAGCACATTTTGGTTTGCCATATGCTTTTGCATGGTTTTTCACCGATGGGCATGGCGGTAAAGAAGCTATTGAAATATACCGAGAACATTATAAACCCAGTAACAGGCATGAGACACCAAACCCGGCCATTTGTGTCTGGGCACTAGCAGCTGAAACGCACGAAGAGGCCCAATATCATTTCAGTTCTAGAGCGCGTTGGCAACTCTATCGAGATAGAGGACTTCACTTGAGTTTTGAAACGCCTGAGGTTTCTATGGAGCAGGATTATAATGAATATGAGCAGGCAAAAATCGAGGAGTTGCGCCAAAAAACTTTTGTTGGTACCGGTGAGGAAGTAGCAGAACGAATAAGCACATTATCAACGCAGCTTGGTGTTGAAGAAGTTGCTATTGTAACCTGGGCCCATAGCGATGAGGCACGTCGCAACAGTTATTCTGAGATAGCAAAGGCCTTTGCCATGTAATTAACCATCCTCTGTATGGTTTTTAGAGCAACACGATTGACGTCAAGCAAGGAGATGTGGAAAGTGTCAACAATACCTTATTTAATTTGGGGAGAAAAAAATGAATTTTGTTTCATCAAGCGCTCAGGCTCAAGGCTATACGGAAGAACAATGGAACGCCAGAGTTGACCTTGCGGCGGCTCATCGATGCGCTGTTATGCACGATCTTCACGAGGGCATTTTTAATCATCTAACGCTTCGCGTCCCAGGACATAAAGATCGTTATTACCAGATCCCCTTTGGAACGCATTGGTCAGAAGTAACTGCAAGTTGCTTCATGGAAGTAGATTATGATGGTGAAGTGGTAGCTGGGGAAGGGATTGTGGAACGCTCAGCCTATTGCATCCATGCACCAATGCATAAAACTATGGATCACGCCAATGCAGTTTTTCATACACACATGCCCTATGCGAGCGCCCTTACTCGTCTAGAAGATCAGAAAATCCAACCTATCGGACAAACCGAGCTTGGAACAATGATGAAAACTGGTTATGACGATTCCTATGACGGACCAGGACTTGATCCAGCTGAAGGGGCTCGACTTGCCAAAGCCTGTGGGAAAAATACAGTGATGCTCATGGCCAACCATGGAGCTCTTACACTGGGCAGAAATGTTGCAGAGGCTTATGACCGACTTTATTATTTAGAGCGAGTAGCTCAAGTACAACTATATGCAATGTGGACTGGAAGACCGCTGCGCGAACTTCCAGCTCCCGTAGTTGAAAAAACCTATAACACCTATCGCGGTTCCGCCATGAAATATGGGGGACGGTCAAACGCCGAATGGCATTTTGATGCTTTAAAGAGAATTTTGGATCGCAAAGAACCAGACTACGCACACTAAAATTGAACTCTCGCTGTCACCTTTTAAAAAAGGAATGGCAGCGAGACTTATAGATTGTTCTCTAACTTTCTGTTGTGAAGTTAATCGCAGCGCCAGATTTAAGTAGCGCATCAACCTCGGATTTGGTGTAACCAGCCTCAATCAACACCTCTTTAGTGTTTCCACCCAACCGCGGAGCGTCTAGGCCATTCTGCCTTCCACCGCCAGTGAATGTGTTAGCAACCCGAGTTTTTCTAATTGGACCTTCCGTTGGATGAACTTCTTGTGAAAAGAAGTCTACATCTTCCAAATGGGGATCTTCGATTAAATCCTCTATGGTATTATATCGTTGACATGGAACATCCACCTTTTCAAAAATATCTAACCATTCGCTCGTAGTTTTTAAACTCAATCCTTCTATACGAATTTGAAAATACTCTTCTGCATGTTTAGTCCGTGCTGCGGCACTGCTGAAGCGCGGGTCTGTCTTCAATTCAGGTCGTCTAATAGCATCAAAGAAAGCAAAGGCTTGAGCATCTGTGTTAGGCGCCACAGTAATGAAACTATCTTTAGTCGGTAGAGGGCGATAATGCGGGCTTAGAAGCCGACCATCACCAGTAGGACCAACTGGGGGATCAAAGGTCGCAGCCCCCATATGTTCTGACGTGACAAAGGAGGCCATATTTTCAAACATAGGAACTTCAATCGCTTCTCCCACACCTGTTTTTTCCCGACGAAAAAGGGCAAATCCAATAGCCTGAGCTGCAATTAAACCGGTGGTATGGTCCGTCATCACCATAGGGACAAATCTCGGCTCTCCAGTGGCGCGATGTAATGTTGCTGCCACACCAGAAACACTCTGTATGATTGGATCGTATGCAGGCCTGTTATAATATCTTCCACCTCTCCCAAATCCAACGATAGAACAATAAATTAATCTGGGGTTATCCGCAGATAGAGCCTCATAGTCTAATCCGGCTCTCGTTAAACCTTGAGGTCTAACGTTAGAGACAAACACATCTGCACTCTGAATTAACTTCTTTAGGGCCTTTAACCCATCATTTTTTTTGATATCAAGACAAATAGACCGCTTGTTTCTGTTAAAATTTAAAAATTTTCCAGACATCCCCACATTGCGACTACCCTGTGCCATAGTTCGAAGAAGATCCCCAGAAGGGGATTCTACTTTTATTACATCGGCACCATAATCCCCAAGCGTTCGTGCACAAATTGGTCCAACCACAACGGTTGTTTGATCAATTACGCGAACTCCGTCTAAGGGACCCATTGTCATTCTTCAAAACCTAACTCCATCAATCCACACTGGGCACCATCTTTATCAGAAACCCAACACTTCATTGACCCACTGATAAGTTTCGACCCACAAAAATTCACCGTATCTCCTACATGAATAGGACGCGTGAGCCGCACATTAAAGTTCAACAATTTGTTTGAGGTCCGCTTTAACGCAGCACCAGAAAGCAGTGTCATCGTTAAACCTCCATTTTGTACGGTCGCGGGATATCCCTCCTCATCCCTTGAATAGTCAGCGTCATAGTGAATTCTATGTGCATTCCATGTGACCGCAGAATATCTAAAAACAAGAGCTTCAGTTAGAGTGATAGTATCAGACCAATCTGCATCAGTGGGGGCTGGAACAGGCGAGGTCACCTTGCTTTTCTCTCCGGGGGCTGGCATTTCTCTATAAATTGCATCTGTTTCATCAGTGGCGATCACCTGTCCTTCTGTTTCAATTACATCACGCAGTGTCAAGATAGCAATACGTCCTGTGCGAGCTATCTTTGGAGTTATCGCAACAACCTCAGTAGTTCTGGTGGCGGGAACCCCCGCCTTTAAAGTTCCCATTATTTCTACTCGTCTTCCCGCCCCCATGCGACGTGGTAAGGGGATTGGCGGTAGAACAACACCTGGATTAGGGTGGCCATCAGGTCCTATATCTGATTGACGTGTGATATTAGGAAAAAACATACCAAACCAATGTGGTGGCAATAGATCACCTTTCTTTATTTTATTCGGATCCTCATCCAGCATCCCGGCTATGCGGCGAACCATTGACATTCCTATCTCATCTTCGACCACACTTTTACTACCAACATAATTACTGAGCGCCTCTACTGAATTTATAAATTCCTGATCACTTTGCATAAAAATCTCCATTAAATTTTCTAATGCATATTAGATTTTTCTTGCCTTTAGTATCGCGATACTGATCTGTGGTCCATAAGTTTCAAAAGCATCATTAATTAGTCAACAACCAAGCCACCTGCCTGTATAAATTACTGGCACATGAATGAATCATCAAGGAAACTTCCATAATGATAAATACACCAAAAGGACCTCTTCAAGGTGTTCGGGTCGTCGATTTGACAACTGTAATGCTTGGGCCCTTTTGCACTCAAATATTAGGCGAAATGGGCGCTGAAGTAATAAAAATTGAAACCCCAGAAGGCGATGTAAATCGATGGACAGGAGAGTCAAGATCTCCGGGTATGTCTACAGGACAGCTTATAAAAGGCCGCAATAAACGAAGCATCATTCTGGACCTTAAAGTGAAAAAGGTGCGAAAGGTTTTCGAAAAGTTGATCCAAACTGCAGATGTCTTTGTTCACAATATTAGGCCAAAGGCAGCAAAGCGTCTAGCGATCGACTATGAAACAATAGCTGAGCTCAATCCTAGCATTATTTATGCGTCTGCTACAGGATTTGGTGAAACCGGCCCCTTCGCAGATAAACCAGCCTATGATGATTTGATCCAAGGCGCTTCAGGGATAGCAAGCTTATTTGGAAAAGTCACAGGGATACCTCGATACGTCCCAAGCGTAATGGCCGACAAAACTACCGGCTTATTCTTATCTAATTATATATCAATGGCATTGTTCCATAGAGAACGCACTGGGGAAGGACAAAAACTTCATGTTCCAATGTACGAATCTTTTGCCGCCTTTGTAGTTAGTGAACATATGCAAGGACAAACATTTATTCCGCCAACTGGCCCTGCCGGATATACAAGAATGCTCACTGCTCATCGAAAGCCATATGAAACTAAAGATGGTTTTATCTGTGTTGTGCCTTATACACAAAAACATTGGGTAAATTTTTTAACACTCACGGGACGAGCTGATCTGATTAAAGATCCCAGATTTTCTAATCAAACAGAACGCACCAAAAATATTGATACTCTTTATGAAATCGTCTCAGACAACATGAAGAGCCGTTCTACCAATGATTGGATCATTGCTTTGTCCGATGCAGATATACCAGCCGGCCCCATGAATAGTCCAGAAGACCTGTTCGAATGTCCGCATCTAAAAGCCGTGGACATGTTTCCCGAGATAGAACACCCCACAGAGGGCCGTATTAAACATATTAAGGTCCCGGCCGCATTCTCAAAAACGCCGGGCGGTTTGTATCATCATTCAGAAAAACTCGGAGCTAGCACCAATGCAGTTTTAAATGAACTTGGTTTTTCCAACATAGAAATCACAGAATTGGAAAGTCTAGGTGCCATAACACCAAAGAAATAAAACTGTCCTCAATGATAAAGGCAAACTGAGAATAAAAAAATGCATGTATACCGAAACATAACCAATACAAAGTTAACAGACGTAAACAAGGTCGCACCCCAACTAGAAAATATGGGGTATAATGGTCTGTTAATGACAGAATTGAAGCATGATCCATTCCTTCCATTAGCTGTTGCGGCCACCTCAACTGAGGCCGTCACATTAGCTACGGGCATTGCCATTTCATTCTTAAGAAGCCCCATGGCTATTGCTAACATAGCCTGGGACCTTAACGAGGCAACTTCTGGTCGTTTTACCTTGGGCCTTGGAACTCAGATACGTGCTCATAACGAGAAGCGATTCAGTGTTCCATGGTCACCTCCGGGACCACGTATGCGTGAATATATACAGGCGCTTAAGGCCATTTGGCGTTGCTGGAAATATAATGAAAAACTATCTTTTGAAGGAGAACATTATCGATTTACCTTGATGACGCCCGAGTTTGTTCCAGAAAGTTCTGGAATTCATTTACCACCAGTAACGCTGGCAGCCGTTGGCCCAGTGATGATTAAAACCGCAGCTGAAGTAGCGGATGGGATACGACTTCACGGATTTTGTACAACCAAGTATTTTCAAGAAACTATAAACCCGCGGATAGAGTCAGGTCTGAAAGCTGCCGGGAAACTACGCAGAAACTTTGAGGTTTCTGGTGGTGGTTTTATCGCCACCGGATCTGACAACGAGGCTGTCGAAAAAGCGACTGAAACCGTTAGATACCGGGTTGGTTTTTATGGCTCAACTCCAGCTTATTGGCCTGTATTAGAGACCCACGGTTATGGCGACCTTGGTAGAAAGTTAAATGCTATGACTAAATCCGGGGAATGGGATAAACTGGCTGCACAGATTCCAGACGACTTGCTGGAATTGTTTTGTGCAATTGGCAGGCACGATGAAATTGCGAAAAATATTCAACAACGATTTGGTGAAATGGCAGATGTAATCACCACTGGCTTAAATGAAGATTTTCCACCTGATTTAATACAGGATATACAGAAAATAAAGGGATCGTTCGTTGGATTTAATACCGAATAATCTATATAAAGACTACGTACATCAGCATTATAACGTTTGGGATAATTGGATATGAAATTTAGCTTCACTGAGGAACAGGATGAATTCCGTTCAGTGCTAAGGCGTTTCCTCGAGGATAAATCCCCATCTACAGAGGTGCGTCGGTTGATGGCTACCGCTGACGGATGGGAGCGTGAACAATGGGCCAAAATTAATTCAGAACTTGGATTGACCGCTGTTGCAATACCGGAAGCTTACGGTGGCCATGGTTTTGGTTTATCCGAGCAATGTATTGTATTAGAAGAAATGGGTCGTTCGCTCTTATGTGCCCCCTATTTTGGGTCCGCAGTACTAGCAGCAAGCGCAATCCTTTATGCGGGAACGGAGGAGCAAAAGAACGAACTTCTCCCTGGCATAGCATCAGGCAGCACAGTAGCCACACTCGCTTTCACTGAGGAAAATGGATCGTGGGATAATTCGGGCCTAACTACAATATTTGATAAGAGTAAAAACGAATATAATATTACAGGAACTAAAAGTTTTGTCTTGGATGGCACTACAGCCGATCTCATCATCGTACTTGCTAGAACTCCAAACACCAAAAAGGATGAAGGTCTATCACTATTTGCAGTGGATGGACAAGCTAGTGGGCTCAAGAAAGAGCCATTAAAGTCAGTGGATGAGACGAGAAAGCTCGCTCGAATTCATTTTGATCAAGTTCCTGCAAAACTTTTAGGGGTAGAAGGAAATGCAGCAGGACCAATGAAAAAAACTATGACCCGTTCTATCATCTGTTTGGCTAATGAAATGGTTGGAGGCGCTGATCGTCTCCGCGAAGATGCTCTAGAATATGTAAAAATGCGAATGCAATTTGGCCGATCCATAGCTAGCTTTCAGGTCACTAAACATAAAGCTACTGATATGCTGGCGGATGTAGAACTCGCTAAATCGGCGGCTTATTTTGCGGCGGCAGCTTATGATGAGGAGGATGACGAAACGGAGGAGGCCGCATCCATTGCAAAGGCGGCTTCATCTGAAGCCTACATGCAAACGGCTATTCATTCTATTCAAATGCATGGAGGTATCGGTTTCACTTGGGATAATGACACACATTTATGGTTTAAGAGAGCAAAAAGTTCCGAAGTGTTTCTTGGAGACCCAGCACACCACCACGAAAAAATGATGACTATTTGGGACGCTTGATAGGAAAGAAAATGACAGAACATACAGAAGATTATGTGCGCAAAGAGGCTCGGACATGGTTGGAGAACAACTGGGATCCAAATTTGGATCTTTTTGAATGGCGAAATAAATTAGCAGATTCCGGCTGGGGGTTGCCAAATTGGCCCTCCGATTGGTATGGGCGCGACCTACCTGTTGGTTTAGTTCCAATTGTGGAGGAAGAATTTCAACGCATTGGTGCACTTCCCATTCCCAAATCTGGGATCCGTATGTTAGCTGCAGCGACAATACTAAATCACGGCACTGAAATGCATAAAGAGAAGTTCCTCCGACGCATAGTGACAGGGGAAGATGTATGGTGCCAACTTTTCAGCGAGCCGGGCAGTGGTTCTGATTTAGCAGGGGCAACCACAAAAGCTGTGATGGCAGGCAATAAATGGGTGGTTAATGGGCAAAAGGTATGGACTACAAGTGCACATAAAGCGCATTGGGGTTTGCTTTTAGCACGAACTGATATGGATGCAACAAAACATGATGGGTTATCCTATTTCATTATTGATATGAAACAACCTGGTGTTGAAACGCAGCCGCTGAAGCAAATGAACGGGTACGCATCTTTTAACCAAGTTTTTCTAACAGATGCTGAAGTTCTTCCCGATTTTCAAGTTGCCGAGCTGGGAGATGGTTGGAAAGTGGCAACAACAACATTAATGCATGAAAGAAGAGCTGCTGACTCGTTAAGAGCGTGGGGACAGGTCCCCAATAGTGAGGGACCAATATATGACCAAGAACGCGCCGAAATAGAGACAACGATGGCGCCATATAAGTGGTACCCTCAAAGGGCAGGTCGGGTCGACCTTATAATGCAAAGGGCGAAAGAAACTGGCGCTATCAAGGATCCTGCCGTTCGCCAGGAAATCGCAAAACTAATGACATTACACAAGTCAGCAGAATGGACGGCACGAAGAGCCCGTTCTGCTCAAGAACAGGGAAAACCCCAAGGCCCGGAAGGTTCATTAGGAAAACTAGCTGCCAGCAACGTTGCCAGAGCTGCCGCTAAAGTTCACACGATGATTTCAGGGGCAGACTCCATGTTAAGTGGCGATGACAGTCCAGAAAATGGAACCGTTGCAGAGGTCTTAATTTCTTTCCCAGCTTCCTCAATCGCTGGCGGGACGGATGAAATTCAAAAAAATATCATATCGGAGCGGGTTCTGGATATGCCTAAGGAAACTCGTTTTGATGCGGGGAAACCATTTAAAGACATACCAAGGAACACCATTTCGTAACAATAAATAAGGGATAAAATGCTATGGAACTTGCTTTCTCCTCTGAGGAAATTGTTTTTAGAGATGAGATAAGAGCATTCATTGCTGAAAAATTACCAGAGTCCGCTCGTAAAAATGGTGGACGATGGCCTCATTGGAGCAAAGAAGATGTTGTAACCTGGCAGCGAATACTCAACGAAAAAGGTTGGGCGGTTCCACATTGGCCAGTCGAATATGGAGGAACTAACTGGACCGCAGTCCAACGCTACATTTTTATTGAGGAATTGCTCAGGACCCCTACACCTGAACCTTTATCGTTTAACGTTAATATGGTTGGCCCTGTAATCTGTACTTTTGGCAATGACGAACAAAAGAAATACTTTCTCCCTAAATTACGAAATCTCGATATATGGTTCTGTCAGGGGTTTTCTGAGCCTGGGGCAGGTTCCGATTTGGCCTCTTTAAAAACATCAGCTGTCAAAGACGGTGACGAGTACGTGGTAAATGGTCAGAAAATATGGACGTCTCAAGCGCACAATGCAGACTGGATTTTTGCTTTGGTGCGCACAAACCCGAATGCGGCCAAACCACAAATGGGGATTTCTTTTTTATTGATTGATATGAAGTCAGAGGGGGTCACGGTCCGAGGGATCGAAACAATTGATGAGAGCAGACATGTTAATGAAGTTTTTTTCGACAATGTGCGCGTCCCCGTATCTAATATTGTTGGAGAAGAGAATAAGGGCTGGGATTATGCCAAATTTTTACTTGGTAATGAAAGAACAGGAATCGCTCGGGTTGGCCTTTCTAGAGAACGCCTAGGCAGAGCAAAAAAACTAGCGGCGAAACTACCCAGTTTCAACGGCCCCTTAGCAGACGACCCACAATTCAAGCGAAAATGTGCCACGGTTGAAATGCAACTAAAAAGTTTAGAAATTACCATTATGCGAATAATAGATAGACAGCGCAGACGGAACGATTCTGCGCCTGACCCAGCCACATCCATGCTTAAATTAAGAGGCGCGGAGATCCAGCAAACAACAGCCGAGTTACTCGCAGACGTCGCCGGTCCAATGGTGGCTCCTACGGGACAGATACGCGCTGCTTACGAGGGCGACTTCCCAGCAGAACTCGAGGAGACACTTGGAATAATTCCACACTATTTCAATTCCAGAGCGGCAACGATTTACGGAGGCTCAAATGAGATCCAACGTAATATCATATCTAAAGGTATTCTGGGGCTTTAAAATGGATTTTGAACTCTCTAATGAGCAACAACTTCTGAAAGATAGCGTAAGCCGACTGATTGCCGATAACTATGATTTACAAAAGCGCGGAGCAATAATTAAAAGTGCCGATGGTTACAGCAAGACAGTGTGGAAACAGTTAGCCGATTTAGGATTATTGGGACTTTCCTTCTCCAGTAACTATGGTGGTTTTGATGGTGGACCAGTAGAACAAATGATTGTTCTCGAAGCTTTTGGCACTGGCCTCTTAATTGAGCCGTATCTTGCGACTATCGTTCTTAGTGGAACTGCAATTCAGTCTGCAGCTGATGAAAATAAAAAGTCTGAACTGTTAAGTGCAATTTCTAATGGCGATCACCTCATGGCTTTTGCTCATAGTGAACGACTATCACGATACCAATTAAGCCAGGTGGAAACTAGGGCTCAATTAAAAAATGGAAATTGGATTTTAAATGGAGAGAAAACTACTGTTCTCCATGGAGGTATAGCCGATACTATAATCGTAACCGCTCGAACAAAAGGAAGCGATAGAAGTACCGACGGTATTAGCCTCTTTTTGGTACCTGCAAAAACAAAAGGTATTACTGTTAACAGTTACCCAACGATTGACGGTATGCAGGCAGCAGATATAAAATTATCTAATGTGTCCGTTCCCCAAAATGCCTTGCTCGGCGAATGCGACAAGGGATTTTTAATTATTGAAAACATAGAGCAACACGGAATAGCGGCAGTAGCCGCTGAGTCGGTAGGTGCGATGCAATGTGTATTAGATATGACCGTTGATTATTTAAAGACTAGAACTCAATTTGGGCGTCCTATTGGCGATTTCCAGGTTTTACAACATCGTGCAGCAGACATGTATGTAGCGGTAGAAGAGGCACGCAGCATCGCGATATATGCGGCAATGATGACGACGGAAAAAGATACTGAAAAACGGCGCCATGCGATGGCAACTACTAAAGCGCAAATTGGGGTCTCATGCCGAGAGGTAGGGCAAGGTGGCGTGCAATTACATGGGGGAATTGGTATTACCGAGGAATATGCCATCGGGCATTATTTTAAAAGACTATCGATGATCGAACGTCAATTTGGAGATGTTGAGCATCACATGACAACATTATCAATGATGGATTCTCCAGATTAAATTGCTAAATCAAATATTTAATTTACGGACGTACCTTCCAGGCCGCAAGCAGAGATAAGAATGCCATTATTGGAATGCCTGCTACGATAATGATGACTAGGTCATAGCCACCAGTTTCCCAAAGTATAGAAGCACTAGTTGGAGAAAATGCTGATCCCGCCATAAAACCGATCGCCAATAAGCCCGCTATTGTTCCGAAATCCCTGCGTCCCAATAATTCTGAGATGACTGTCGGTCTTATAATGCTCAGCACCCCGTAGCCACCACCTTGGAAAAGAACAAATGGAATAATAAATAAAGGCGAAAAACTAGAGAACAACAAGGCGCATCCAGCAATGAATGCCGAGGCAAAGCAAGCACAACAAATCGCAAACACCGAAATATATTTTTCAAATGCAAGCATTATCAATCTGCCTGTTACTTGCATTGGGCCAATCATAGATGCGGCTAGTACAGCAAAACTTTCTGACAATCCGCGGTCGTCAAGTATGGGCAGCATGTGGCTTATCACCATCCCATGATTAAATGCGAGTAAAAAGAAGGTTAGGCCCAGGAGCCAGAATGTTGGCGCTTTAGTAACCACCATTGCTTTACGAATACTGGGTGTAGGTTTTGGGGCTCTGTAAGAAGCTTCTTGGTCCGCGTGATGACACCCGTAGAGTATCAGTGGAATGCAAACTGTTATTATTACTACTGCAAAACAAATTACGGTTATTCGCCAATCGAAAAGTTGCGTTAGAAGATGTGCACTTGGAAATGACACGGTGCCTGCAAAACCAGCTACAAGCGTTACAATCGTTATCGCCCTTTTAGCCCTCTCGCCCATACTATACGTAATTATGGCAAAGCATGCTTCATAAAGTGAACCAGCCATGGCGATCCCAATACCAAACCAGATCGCGTAGAATTGCCATATTTCAGTTACTTGAGATAACAAAATCAAGAGAGTAGCCGCAGCTGCAGCACCGCCAGCAAAAATGACTTTACCGTAGCCAAAATCGATCAATCGTCCAACTATCGGGGCGGTAACAGCCGACACAATAAGAGCAAGTGTGAAAGCACCGGTTAATGCTGTTTTAGAAAAACCCAAGTCTGCTTCCCAAGTCGGCAACAAAGCCGGGAACGAATAATAGTACGTCGCCCAAACCAGTGTTTCTGCTATGGCAAACGGCCAAACAATTTTTCTAAAGATCTTCTTTTGCTGAATTTGATCTTCCGAAGTTTGCTCTATTTCCTCGGTTTGATTTTTAGGAGACAAAAGAATTAACTTCTAACCTTATTAGCACCACGCAACGGCACCCCAAATTCCCGATGGCAAATTTCTGCTAATTTTGAAACACCTTCCTCTATAGTCTCCTTAGACGGATGGCCAAAACATAGACGCAGCTTTGAACTTGCAGGTTTTTGATCTGTAGACCATTCCGGTCCAGGATTTAATGCAATACCTTCTCCGGCGGCTAACTGGCCAAGCCTTATTGTATCCACTTGTTCGGGCAGGGAAATCCACAAAAAGATGCCACCCTCCGGTAGCTCAAATTCCGCCGAAGTTCCAAAATGAACTTGCAATGCTTCTACTAAAGTATCGAGTTTATTCTTAAGGGTTTTGGAGAGACTATCAATATGACCATCAAAATGATTACTACAGTATTCAGCAAGCATCATTTGTTCCAGGGCTCCTGTGCCGCTATCATTTTTAACGGCGATAATTTGAGAGAGTAAATGCCAATCTGCGACTAGATAACCCACGCGGAGAGCTGGGGCGATCGTTTTTGAAAAAGAACCGCAGTGTATAACTCTGTTTCCGTCATCCATACCGGCCAATGCAGTTGGCCTTTTAGAATCCCAGATTAAATCCGCATAACATTCATCTTCCAAAATAGGAAAATCATATTTCCTTGCAAGCCTAAGAAGCTCTTGTCGATTTTCATCTGGCATTATACTACCACCCGGATTCTGCACCGTCGGAATGACATACAAATATTTTGGCTTGATTGATTTACATTGCAATTCGATGAGTTTTTCTTCCAATAAGTCCATTCTCATCCCATTTTCATCTAACGGAACACCAATAGGGTTGACACCAATGTTGCGTATCCTAGTTATAGCACTCGCATAACTGAACTGTTCAAATAGCACCGTATCTCCCGGTTCACAAAGTACGGCATTCACCAAGTTTAGCGCCTGTCCCGATCCGGAGGTAATTAATATGTTATCTATGCTGGTAGAAATACCACTTCGTTGAGCAAGTTTCGAAACAATAAACTCTCTCAACGGTTTGTAACCCTGAGGGCCATGTTGCATCCCGTAGGTGGCAAGGGATGCACCGTCACGCTTAAGAACATTGGTTACAGCCGATATCATATCTTCTACAGGAATACTATTCCTGTCGTTATGGCCGCCAATAAAGTTATACTCTGGAAACCCCTGCCATTTAGGAGCGGGTGCAGGCAGACCTGAACTCATTAGGCTCGAATAATCAATATCAGTAGACACGTAATGTACTCCATTCAAAATGATCTAGACAGCATATCTTGTTGATAATCTGCCGGTAGATCCTATTATTCAATTTGGCAAAACTATAAGACTATCATTAGTGCTTGTTGAAACTAATTTTTGGTAAGAGATTCATAAATGTCAAATACTTCCCATCCCCTCACAGGAATCCGTGTCCTCGACTTGACACAAATCTATAATGGCCCATACGCTACTTTCCTTATGGCTATGGCAGGAGCCGATGTCATTAAAGTTGAGCCCCCGGGAGGAGAACATCTGCGCCGACGAAATGCAAGAGGTGGTGCGTTGTATCCTTTTAAAATGCTCAATCCAAATAAGCGAAGCATCTCTCTAGATTTAAAATCCGAAAAAGACCGCAGTATTTTTCTAGAGCTTGCGAAAACAGTCGATATAGTTATCGAGAATTTCGCTCCAGGTGTGGTTGATCGTCTTGGGATCGGTTATGAAACTATAAAATCCATTAAGCCAGATGTAATATACGCGTCCGGCAGTGGTTACGGACAAGACGGACCATACCGAGGATATCAGGCAATGGATATAGCTGTTCAAGCAATGAGCGGCGTTATGAGTGCCACTGGCTTTGCCGAAAACCCACCCGTAAAAGCTGGCGTGGCATTGTGTGATTTCTTTGCCGGTATTCATCTATACGGCGGCGTCATGACGGCTCTTGTAAAAAGGGAAAGAACCGGGAACGGCTCTTATGTGGATGTGTCGATGCAAGAATCTGTATTTCCCTCTTTTGCTTCAAATCTCGGTTTGATGTTCGATAGTGACATAAGTGAGGCACCGAAAAGAGTAGGCAATTTTCATGGAGGTTTATCGATTGCGCCATACGGCGTTTTCCCCACGAACGATGGATATACAGCAATTATATGCAATAACGATACACATTGGCATCGTCTCCTCGACGCGATGGGAGAAGGAGACAAGAAAGACGATGAAAGATTTAAAACAATGGCGGACCGGGTCCAAAATCTCGATGCCGTAACTGAACTCATAACAAGTTGGTCAAAAAGGCACACTCGGGCCGAGATTATGGCTTTGTTGAATGAAGCTCGTGTACCCTGCGGAACTGTGAATGACCTCGATGAGGTGGTTGAGGACGAAAACCTCCATGCAAGGGGTATGATTAGATGGATTGAAGACGCCGACGGCCGCAAGTCACTGGCGGCTGCAAGTCCATTACATATAGATGGTATAAATAAGGTAGAATACCGGTCCCCCCCAGAGTTCGATTCCGATAGAGATAATATTTTAAAGGAATTGGACACATTGATAGAAAATAGCGGATCGTGATTCTTGTATTGAGGAGCGTTTCATAATGGGCGCTAATTTGAAAGAAAAAGTTGCAATAGTAACAGGTGCTAGCCGCGGACTTGGAAGAGAATACGCTAAAGCACTTGCGGCCGCCGGTGCCCAGGTAATTGCGGCTGATATAAAAGATTGCACGAAAACGGTGGAAGAAATAACGAGTGCTGAACACAGCGCAATCGGCATTAAACTCGACGTGAGAGATCAGGAAAGTTGTCAAAATATGGCAAATACAGCCGTTTCTCACTTTGGAAAAATAGATATTCTAGTCAATAACGCTGCCCTATACGGTTCTTTAGGCACCGGGCGTTTTGATACACTTGATGACAAAGACTGGGATGATTGCATGGATGTCAATGTGAATGGAATCTGGCGATGTTCGAAGGCAGTTATAAATTCGATGAGGGAAAATAAAAGTGGATCCATTATTAACATTTCCTCATTAGCAGCGCTTGCTGGACTTCCATACGCCCTTCACTATTCAACTTCAAAAGCCGCTGTGATAGGCATGACCCGCGCAATGGCTAGAGAACTTGGAAAAGACTGGATTAGAGTTAATGCTGTGGGACCATCCGCCGTGCTGACCGAGGGGACGAAAGAATTTTTTGGGGAAAAACTAGAAAGAGCCGCGGAGGTAATAGCATCAGGTCAATCTCTACAAAGAAACCTAGTACCAGAAGATTTAACAGGTACAATTCTGTATCTGGCCAGTGATGACTCAAAATTTGTAACCGGGCAGACGATAATGGTAGATGGTGGAACAGTATTTCTTTAGTTAGTAACTGAAAATGAAGAATGAGGATGTAAATAATGACAGTCACCCATGATTATACAGGACGAGCAGCCGTTATAACGGGAGGGGCTCGTGGAATAGGGTTAGCTACTGCAAAGCGATTGAATGCCAGTGGCGCGAGAGTTTCTCTCTGGGATATGGATAGGGAGCGCCTTGAGCAGGTAAGATCTGATTTTTCAACACCGATAGATATTCAGGTAGTCGATATTACTAATTGGGAATCTGTCGAAGCAGCCGCCAATGCCAGTAATGGTGAAATGGGCGGAGTGGATATCCTAGTTAATAGTGCGGGTATTGCTGGGCCAAATTTTAAAACATGGGAGTACCCTGTCGACGAATGGACAAAGGTTGTAGATATTGACCTGAACGGCACTTTTCTATGTTGCCGAGCAATTGTTCCTTTTTTATTGAAAAAAAATTATGGGCGTATTGTAAATATTGCCTCCATTGCCGGGAAAGAGGGCAACCCTAATGCATCGCCTTATAGTGCTGCAAAAGCAGGCGTAATAGGATTAACAAAATCGCTTGGAAAGGAATTGGCACATACCCCAATAACAGTTAATTGCATTACTCCAGCAGCGGTTAAGACAGAAATTTTTGACCAAATAAGCCAAGAGCATATAGATTTTATGCTATCCAAGATCCCTATTGGAAGATTTGGCACAGTAGACGAGATCGCAAACCTCATAACATGGCTAACTTCGGAAGAATGCTCGTTTAGTACTGGCGGTGTTTTTGACGTTTCTGGTGGCAGAGCCACTTATTAAAAACGTTTATAAATGTGAGTCCTAAATGGGAGTAATAATGCGAGACGAAGCCGAGGTACTTTTTGCCAACGATGCTTTTTACAACGCCTTCATTTCTCGCGATATTGTAGCGTTAGAAACCCTTTGGGCCTCAAACGCTCAAGTGGTTTGCATCCACCCTGGATGGCCTCCCCTCTACGGTCGGGAGGCCGTTATGGGCAGTTGGACAGATATTTTATCATCGCCAAATTCCCCCAAGATCGTATGCAAAGATGCTAAAACCCACTTTCTCACAGACAATATTTGTTATGTGACCTGCTTTGAGCTGATAGGTGGCGGAGCTACCGTAGCAACCAATATGTTTCTTAAGGAGGGTGACAGTTGGAAGATGGTTCATCATCATGCATCGCCAACATCAGCCCTTCCCTCCGAGAAGGATGATGAGGATCCAGTCCTCCAGTGAGCTAGAAACAAAGATTAGATGTATTTTATAATATTAAACCATGAACATTGATTGGACGTTAAATGAAACAATCAGATAGAGATCTCATAACAATGACTGCTAATGAGGTGGTTAATCTTTTAAAAAAGAATGAAGTTAGCCCAATAGAACTTCTCACCGCACTTGAAAAGCGCATCAATGAAATCGATAAGGATGTTAATGCTCTTCCTACCCGATGTTTTTCCCGAGCAAAATCTGAAGCTGAAAAACTGATGCAAAAGCCGCTAGGAGAAAGGGGTGTATTGGCAGGCTTACCAATTGCGATAAAAGATCTCACTCCAGTTCAAGGCGTGAAATCCACCTGGGGCTCCCCAGTATACAAAGATTTTGTGCCAAAACATTCTGACTGCCTAGTCGAAAATGTTGAAAAAGAAGGTGCCCTCGTTTACGCAAAATCTAATACCCCAGAATTTGGAGCTGGCGCTAATACGTTCAACGAGGTATTCGGGGCTACGTTAAATCCCTGGGATACGAGTAAAAGTTGTGCAGGCTCCTCTGGTGGATCGGCTGTAGCCTTGGCTACAGGGCAAGCATGGATCGCAAGTGGTTCCGATCTTGGAGGTTCTTTGAGAAACCCAGCAAGTTTTTGCTCTGTTGTTGGGCTACGCCCTAGCCCTGGCAGGGTCGCGTTTGGAGCAGCCGGTGAAGGAGCATTCCCCTCCGATTTGTTTGGAATTCCGGGTCAACCCTTTAGTGTGTCCGGGCCAATGGCAAGGAACGTGCCCGATGTTGCTCTGCTTTTAGATGCAATGGTTGGCCATCATCCACGGGACCCTATTTCTCTACCACGAACAGGGACTAGTTATTTAGATGCGGTTAAATCGCGCACGAAGCCAAAGAAGGTTGCGTTTTCAAAGGATCTTGGGGTGACACCTGTGGACGAGGAGGTAGCCGCAATCTGCGAGAAAGCAGCGAAAAGGTTTGAACAACTTGGTTGCATTGTTGAAGAAGCTCATCCTGATTTTAGCGATATCCAGGATATATTCCAAACTTGGCGCGCCATGTCATTTTATGTTGGAAAGAAAGCGCTGCTTGATACCAATAAAAACCTCTTGAAGCCAGAAGTGATATGGAACATTGAGCGCGCCGCCGAGATAACAGTTGACGACTTCGCTAGGGTCGAACTGGCGAGGGCACGATATCTAAACAGAGCTGTCACTTTTTTTGAAGAATATGATCTGCTTTTGAGCCCCGCAACGATTGTTCCACCATATCCGATTGAACAACGATTTGTTGCCGAGCTGGGAGAACATAAGTTTTCTAATTATGTAGAGTGGTTAAGTATAGCATACGCAATAACAATCACTGGACATCCAGCCCTAAGCGTGCCCGCCGGCTTCACTAAAGATGGACTGCCTGTTGGATTACAAATTGTAGGCGGCCCCAGAGGAGAGGCAAATCTACTTTCAGCTGCTAATCTGTACGAGGAAATATCTGACCTGAAAAATCTAGTTCCTATCATTCCTAAGAAATCTCTGACCTAGCATTTAAAATTAATAAGGAAAAATTATGGCTAAAAAACTTGAAGGTACCGAACGGTCGAATGCATTAGCGAGCCTAATAGGATGGGATGAGTTGAAAGATCGGAACGCTATCACAAAAAATTATCAACTCTCGGACTTTAATGCTGCTTTTGGATTTATGAGCAGAGTAGCAATAAAAGCAGAGAAAATGGATCACCATCCAGAATGGTTCAATGTATATAATCGAGTAGAGGTCACATTATCCACACATGATGCGGGCGGTGTAACTCAACTGGATATTGAGTTAGCCAAATTTATGGATGAGATCACTACATAATATTCGGGGTTATATCCAGTGAATACCCCGCACTACGTACTGTTCTAACTAACTCAGGACCATCATTAACGTCCAAGGCTTTCCGTAATCTTCGGATATGAACGTCTACAGTCCGCGCTTCAACATAAACGTCACCGCCCCAAACTTTCCCTAGCAGGGCATCGCGCGAAAATACATAGGTTGGGCGATCTATTAAGGTTTCTAAAAGCCTGAAACACTTTGGGCTCAGATGGATCATATGACCATCACGGGTAACTCTATGTGAGTCTAAGTCCATTTTTATCCCGCCATACTCTTTTATAGAGGAATTACTGTCAGCACTGGAACGTCGCAACAGGGCGTTAATGCGTGCGATCATTTCCTTCGGAGAATAGGGTTTTACGACATAATCATCAGCGCCTGCCTCGAGGCCAAGAACCCGGTTCCCCTCTTCACCTCTCGCCGTCAGCATAATAATCGGTAAACTTCTTGTTTCCTTTTTATTTCTTAAAATACGACACACTTCCAATCCAGAGCGCTCTGGTAAGCGCCACATATTTATTGAAAAATACAGTCCAATCGGATTTGGCATAAAAATCTCATTGGATTGCCCGGGAATACCACTGAGACATCTTTTGATTGTTGCTGTAATCGACTTGTTTTTAGTCAAAGCGACCGTCGCGTGTGATAATGGGTCTGCTTCCATTATCCTCTTATAAGCTCGATTATGATGAACAATATTATATTTTTCGTTAACTACAATCACAGGATCGGAAAGACCGTCCAGTAACCCCATATCGTAGGGAATATCGGCGACTTCGCCGAACTTTTCAAATTTCAACATTATCTCAACTTCTCAATAGCGGATATATTTCTAACAAAGTATTAATAAAATACTATTACCAGTAGCCATAACCAATATTCTTACTTTAATGTAGATCCAATGAAAAACTTTACAACGAAAACTGAATTCAAACCTGGAACCGTTTGGTTGGCTGGCGCCGGCCCCGGCGACCCTGGTTTATTGACATTGCATACTTTACACGCGATGGAATCCGCTGATGTAATAGTTTTTGATGCTCTGGTTAGTGACGCTATATTGGGCTTAGCACCAGAGCAAACGCCGCGTGAGTTTGCCGGGAAAAGAGGCGGTAAGCCATCCTACAAACAGGTAGATATATCGCTGAGGATCATACAATTGGCACGGCAGGGAAAGCGGGTCTTGCGCTTAAAGGGAGGCGACCCTTTTGTGTTTGGAAGAGGCGGGGAGGAAGCAGCAGCATTGGTTTCCGCCGGCATTCCTTTTCGAATTATTCCTGGAATCACCTCTGGAATTGGAGGTTTAGCTTATGCTGGTATCCCTCTTACTCACAGAGACACTAATCAGGCCGTGACCCTTGTAACTGGTCACGATGCGACTGGAAATGTATCGCAGATAGATTGGAAGGCTATAAGTGATGGTTCCCCGGTAATCGTAATTTACATGGCAATGAAACATATAGAAAGAATTGTTCAGGAATTAAAAAACGCAGGGCGTCCCACTAATGAACCAATGGCATTCGTCTGTAATGCATCGATGCCAAATCAAACTGTTTTGGAAACAACACTTGGCACCTGCCTTGAAGACGTCAAGAAAAGTAATATAAAACCACCTTCAGTAGTGGTGGTGGGGGAAGTCGTCAACTTGCGTCAAGGGCTCGATTGGTTGGGTGCCGAAAATGGTAAACTCCTCATAAATAATATCCATCCCCAAATAGTAGAAAAACAAACCGGATAAATTATATTGGGCCACCCTAGCGTAATTATTGCAGCTCCAAGTTCCGGCAGTGGTAAAACAACAGTTACTCTCGGGATGATCCGTGCTTTTCGCGACCGAGGGGTGAATATCTCGTCTGCAAAAATTGGCCCAGATTATATCGATCCAAGGTTTCATGAAATGGCTGGCAATCGGCGGTGCATTAACCTCGATAGTTGGTCGATGCGAGAGCATTTATTTGAAAAACTAGTTTTAGAGTGCGGACAAAATTCTGACCTCTTTATAATAGAAGGCGTCATGGGTCTATTTGATGGTGCCGCAGAGCGGGGTGCCTTCGGTAATGGCTCAACGGCAAGCGTCGCGAAAAAACTGCAGGCTCCAGTGATTTTAGTCGTTGATGCGAAATCTCAAGCCCAATCCGTTGCAGCGTTAGTAAAAGGCTTTAGGGATCACGACCCAAATCTAAATTTAGCTGGCATAATTCTTAATCGAGTGGGTAGTGACCGGCATGCGCAATTAATAAAAAAAACTCTAGATGAAGAGAATATCTTTATTTTTGGTTTTATCCCCCGATGCAAAGAGCTAGAACTTGCATCACGTTATTTAGGGCTAGTTCAGGCTCTCGAACTCAACGATGTAGAAAAACATATTGCTGGCATAGCAAAAATCATCGATAACTGCATAGATATGGACGCAATACGTAAAGTAGCTGCCAGCCATACAATGACACGGCAAACCTCATCATCTGGCATAAAACCGTTAGGCCAACATATTTCAATAGCAAGTGATGCGGCGTTTAGTTTCATATACCCTCATATCATAGAGAGCTGGCGCGAAAGCGGTGCAGAAATTGCTACTTTCTCGCCGCTAAAAGATGAAAACCCTAATCCAAATTCAGATGCAGTTTATTTACCTGGTGGATACCCTGAGCTATATGCCGATCAGCTCGCCCATAATAGAAATTTCTTTAATAGTCTGCGTGTTGCCGCTAGCCAAAATAAATTTATCTTTGGGGAGTGTGGCGGTTATATGGTTTTGGGTGACTACCTTATCGATCAAAGTGGAAATCGACATGAAATGTTGGGTCTTTTGCCACTCACCACCTCATTTGAAAACAAAAAACTCTCTCTTGGCTACAGAACCGCAACCACAGTCTGCAAAACGGCACTTGGGCCAATTGGTACAACGTTTCGGTGTCACGAATTTCATTATGCTTCTATCATTTCAAGCGAAGGCGAAGACTTGTTCGAAGTAGAGGACGCTGCCCAAACTAAACTCGGATCAGTTGGTTCAAAAAATAAGTCAGTATCCGGTTCTTTTATGCACCTAGTCGACTATAGATGAAGTATTTAATATCAGTTTTTCTTTATAGGAGATCCAAAGAGTTCTAAATGATGGTCTACCAGCTCATAGCCCAAGTCATTGGCTATCTTTACTTTAAGACGTTCTAACTCTTCATTATAAAATTCTATCACCTTACCTGTTCTAACATCTATTAAATGATGGTGATGATCCTCGTCTCCCTGTATTTCTTCGTAACGGGCACGTCCATCTCCAAAATCTCTTTTCGTTACAATATTAGTATCCTCAAAGAGCTTCATTGTTCGGTAAACTGTTGCAATCGATATTGTTGGATCCAAGATCCTAACTCTATTATGCAAGGATTCAACATCAGGGTGATCTTTTGAGTCCGATAGAACCTTCGCAATTACTTTGCGTGGTTCCGTCATTTTTAATCCTTTATCAATACAAAGCTTAGCAACTCGTGATTCAGAAGTGTTATTTGGCATTTTAGCTTAACCAAGTTTTTCAAACATTAAGAGTGGTGTAAGCATAACATTTCCAGCATTAGACTTACAGTAAATTTTATATTGTGCTTATTTAAGAATATTCCGGTCGATCACATCAAAATAATTATATCTAATTCGTATAATTATTCATGATAGTTGATGTTAACCAGATTAAGTTTTATATCTTTCTCAGTGCTGCTTTAGCTCAGCTGGTAGAGCATCTCATTCGTAATGAGAGGGTCAGGTGTTCAAGTCACCTAAGCAGCACCATTTTCCCTGACACGCTAAATAAAGCATTTAACGCAAACCTGTTGTGGTATTAATATTTTATATTTCAAGGGTTTTTATAAGATGGAAATTGGTGGAGGGAAAATCGTGAAAAAAAATTACGCAGAGGATTATAAGCCAGGTGAAGTTTTTAATCTGGGCACTTACGAGGTCACGGCTGCAGAAATCGCAACCTTCGCAGAGAAATACGATCCCTTTCCTTTTCACATCGATGAAAAAGCAGCCAAAGAAACTATTTTCGGCGGAATTATTTCCAGTGGCTGGTTAACAGCTCTCATATGGCTCCGATTAATGCACAAATCATTTCTAAACTATGAGACAACCTTGGGATCCCCAGGCCATGAAGAGATGATGTGGCCGCACCCAGTCCGCGCCGGAGACAATTTAACAGGGTGGCTTGAAATCAAGGAAAGTCGGATATCGAAGAGCAAACCCAATTTAGGTTTTGTCCGCTACTCAGCTAAATTACTCAACCAGGATGACAAAGAAGTGTTTCTTACAACTTCTACTGTGATTGTAAGCACTAATCCAAAAGGTCCAAAAGCTTGATCACTATTAAAGGCTAAGCTGGGACAGTTTTATAACGATAGCGTGCTAAAAAAAGCGCTATTGTATCGGATGTGATACTTTTGGAGGCACCCACAATTCCAACTCTGCTTTAGCTTTTACCGATTTAGGAGCGGTAGTCCATCCAACCAGCTGATATACTCCAACCACAGTCTCTCCATCTTTGGTCTTCATCTCAGCGTGCAAAATATTTGCGTCTTCATCAATTTGGAGCACTTTCCCGTCAAACACTTTCACCTCCACAAGTCAGATTTTTATTCGCCTACCACTAGAACATGGAACAAATAACTCCATTTACAAGTTCGAATTCGAAAGAATAACAAACAACCACATGCTCATTTATCGAGGTGCTGGGAGCTTATGCTATACTCAAATAGGCCAAGGGCAACCCAATACTTCCCTATATGGTCATTAGAATTTATTGAGAAAATTATTAAGGCCCTCAAAACCGTACAGAGCTCCCAAACCACCTACAAGAATTAGAAGCAACCAAAAGGCCGCCTTAACCGCTACGAGAAGATCTTTTCTACCGGTATTTTTCCCCTTATCTGCGGGAGGTCTTCCGCGCCGTCGAGGAGTAATATCGGCCTTTGACTCTGGCTGGCCCTGTTTAGCTTTTATCTTAGTCGTAGTATTGAATATGGTAGTTTCTTTAGATCCACCAGTTTTATCATCATAAACCTCGCTTATTACTTTTGCGCCGTCGATGTGGGGGTCTCCGTGAAGATTTCTAGCCGCTTCAATAGCTTCGTCGCGATCCGAGTATATTGTATCTGTCTGCCACTCATCGCCTTTTAAGCTTAAAACCTCGTAGGTCGTCTCTTTAGACATCGGACCTCAATTCTCCAGATGAGTACAATAGCCGCTATTTACGTGTTTATTCCTGTATTTCGCCATTGGCAATAAAAAATACGTCTTAACCGACAGGAGCCTTCCTTAAATGACTAGGGCGCCACTAAAAGTTGGCGCCCTCTTTATACTCGTATTTTTGTGATCCTATTCTCGATTTCCGAAAAGGCTCAATAACATTACGAACAAATTAATGAAATCTAGATAAAGTCTAAGTGCTCCATAGATGGATTTCTTAGCTTGTGTTTCTGAATCATCGCCTTCCCAGTAATCATTCTTGATGGATTGAGTGTCGTATGCTGTCAGCCCAGCAAATACAAGCACTCCAATCACCGAAATCCCAAATTGTAAAGCCGAAGAAGCCAGGAAGATATTAACAACGGATGCTATGAGTATCCCTATCAATCCCATGAATAAGAATGACCCCATACCCGTGAGATCTTTTTTAGTGGTGTATCCATAAAGACTGGTTCCAGCAAACATTCCCGCCGCAATAAAGAAAACACGAGTAATACTTTCTCCAGTATAAACAAGAAATATACTGGACAAGGAGAGTCCCATCAGAGCGGCATAAATCCAAAATACAGTTTGCGCCGTTGATGAGGCCATAGACTGTATTCTAGCAGCAAAAAGAAATACCATCCCAATCGGGGCCAACATAATTACCCATTTTAATGGGGAAACATATATTGCATAGCCAAAGCCAGTTAGCTGACCGCCTTGTATAGCAAGGAAGGAAGCGCCCAGCGCTATCAGTCCTGTTATAGCCAAGCCAATTGTCATGTGGTTGTATACGCCGAGCATATACTGCCGCAGTCCTACATCGACATGGGCATCTGCCGCCTGTGCTCGCGACATCATTCGAGGATCTAAAGCCATAATAAAACCTTTCAAAACTTTCTCTTGTACCAACTATATAGCCACATTAACTGAAAAATTCAATGTGATTAAACACCGTAACTGATGAATTTGAATACCTTTTGCTTATTATTAACTTTTTTCAGGCTGAACCGATAAAGTCTGGGACCCGATCGCGTTTCTTCACTCTCAAACTCTCCGACTTTAATTGACCACATGCTGCCAGAATATCACTTCCCCTGGGTGCGCGGACTGGCGATGGATATCCAGCATCCATTATAATTTTTGAAAATTCTTGAATCTGCTTCGAATCCGAGCACTCATATGGCGAACCGGGCCACGGATTGAATGGGATTAAATTAATTTTAGCGGGAATCCCTTCCATTAACTTAACCAGCGCTTTTGCATCACCTAGACTGTCATTTATTCCTTTTAACATAACATATTCAAAAGTGATGCGACGCGCATTATTAACACCCGGGTAGTTTCTACACGCTTTTAGTAATTCTTTTATCGGGTATTTTTTATTAATAGGGACTAACACATCTCTCACAGGGTCTGTGACCGCGTGCAGAGAAATGGCTAGATTCACGTCCGTTTCTATTCCGCATTTATGAATTTCCGGTACAACCCCCGATGTTGACAGCGTTATTCTTCTCTTGGATATAGAAATACCTTCATTGTCCATAATAATCTGGAGCGACTTAATAACATTATCCAAATTATACAGAGGCTCACCCATACCCATTAATACAATATTCGTAATAGGACGGCCCGGCTGGGCAGAAGGCCATGCCTTAAGCGAATCCATCGCCGTGAGTACTTGCCCAACAATTTCGGATGGTTCCAAATTTCTAACAAGCCTTTGAGTTCCCGTATGACAAAACGAACACGTTAGAGTGCAGCCCACTTGCGAAGATACACATAGAGTGCCTCGGTCCTTTTCTGGGATGAAAACTGTTTCCGCCTCAGTTCCGTCTAAAAACCGCAAAAGCCATTTGACCGTGCCATCGATACTTCGTTGCTCTTGAGAAATACCAGGCCTGGAAAGCACATATGCCTGACTCAGTTCCTCTCTTATTGGTATAGAAAGGGTAGTCATTTCCGAAAAATCTGTAGTGCCTTTATGATAAACCCAGTGCCAAACTTGTTTCGCACGAAATTTAGCGAGTCCGGCATCTACAAGTACTTTTTCAAGTTCAGACCTTGTTAAACCTACTAAATTTGTTTTGGGTTCAGCTGCATTATTTTGTAATCCCGGTTTTATTTGCATGCCTTATCAATTCTTTTTTTCATGGCCGTAAAACCAGATAAAGAGTAGGTGTCCGTTGTCTTGGTACCTCGACTAGATGTGCCATACACCACCATTCTATTGCCGCCCTTCATCGCCTTTACAAGTTTTGCGTCTAACTCAGGGTTTGCCGACCATGCGCCGTCCTGTTGTGTAAAAAGTTTAAAGCTTTTTTTATTTATTTTAACTCTAACTTCACTGCCCTTTTTGTAATTGTACCCCGCTATAAAATTTACTTCTCCGTTTATTTTTTGCTTAGGCCTATTTGTTACTAATGCGTATGGCTGGCCACGCTTCTTATATTTTCCTCTTTGTTTTTTGGGCGCGCTGGCAATATAGCATACTTTTCCTGCCTCACCCGAGAAGGTATACGCCGCCCAATCTCGTTTTTCTGAAATCTTTTTGGGGTCTGCTGCATTAACGGTTGTTATTGAGGCAATAGTGAATACGGAAATTAAAAACCCAAACAAAGAACAATATCTCATTAAACCTAATCTCTACTAATTTTTAGTTACAATTATCAAGACGGATGGACCTAGGCTCTCTTAATCCTAGCTCAACCGCCCATTGATAGCTTCTTTAACACATCTATCGCTGAAAAAGTAGCCAAGAAGCAAATTAAGAAGGGAACAAAACATCTAATCGTTGGCATAATATCCTTGTGTCTTCAATTGCCATTTTAACAAGAGGAGGGTGGAAACAGCAGCTCCAGCAATTAATCCCGCATTCATAAAATTCTCCTATTGTTAGCTACCATATGGGCCGAAAATCATTATATTTCATAAGCCAATCGGAGCAATACAGATCAAAACTTTCCTGACTAAGTCGATAAGCCTTAATTTGAGAGCCTAATTTGTGCCAGTTGGTCTACAATGGAATTTCGGCTGGGCCTCCATAAACCTCGGTCCTGCGCTTCAGTAAGCCGTTCAACAATGTCTTTTAAGGCGTTTAGGTTATATTCCTCGAGAAAATCCCTTACTTCTGAATTTTCTATGTAAGCCTCAAAGACTGCGTCAAAATGGTGATCTTTGACACATCGCGATGTTGCGGCAAACGCGAATAGATAATCCACAGTAGCAGCAAGCTCAAACCCACCCTTATACCCATGGCGCATAACACCATGTATCCATTTTGGGTTTACTGCTCTTCCCCGAACAACACGACCAATTTCATCCTCCAAAGTTCTAACCATCGGGGTTTCTGGTTTAGAATTATCACCATGATAAATGACAGGCTGAGCTCCTGAAAAATGCCTGACAGCAGCACTCAGGCCACCCTGAAATTGGTAGTAATCGTCCGAGTCCAGAATGTCATGCTCACGATTATCTTGGTTATGCAAGACAACTTGTATTCTCTTCAGGCGAGAGCGAAAAAGTTCTTGCTCCTGCTCACCATACACTCCCGTACCATACGCGAAACCTCCCCATTCGACGTAGGTTTCAGCAAAGTCAACATCAGCATCCCAAATACCTTCATCTATCAGCGCTTGCATTCCCGCTCCATAAGTTCCCGGTTTTGATCCAAAAACTCGGGTAGCTGCAAGCCTTAACGCGGTTTCTTCGTCGATATCGTTATTTTTCATCTCATTAATATCATTTTCAACAGTCCATGCTAGCGGATTTTCCTCCTTTGATTCATCTAAGATTGCTACCGCTCTAATTGCCGAATCTAAGAGCTCCAGTTGATATGGAAATGCATCACGAAAGAAGCCCGAAACACGAAAAGTCACATCTACTCTCGGTCTATCTAGCACTGTAAGAGGCATAATATTAAAACCAGTCAAGCGACCAGATACCGGTTCCCATTCGGGACTGACCCCCATAAAGGCAAGTGCCTGGGCAATATCGTCGCCACCAGTTCTCATATTTGAGGTTCCCCAAGCAGATAAAGCAATCGCCTTTGGCCACTCACCATGATCTTGACGATGCTTATCTAATACCAATCCCGCAGCCTTCCAACCTAGTGTCCACGCTGTCGGCGTTGGGATAGACCGGGTATCGACCGAATAAAAGTTTCGACCTGTTGGCAAAACATCGCTCCTGCCTCTAGTTGGAGCTCCTGACGGGCCAGGTGCGATAAACTTTCCCGCTAATGCTCCACAAACACTTACCAGTTCATTAGGACCACTATTTAAAACAGCTGGCCTTAACTGCGCTTCTAGAAAGTCTAATACTTTCTTCGTTTTCACCCATGTTGTGTCTATTTCTAATTCTCCTGAGACAATCGCTTTGGCTAAGAGTTCTAATCGCTCCACAGCGTCGCCATTACTTCTCCAGGTTTCCATAGGTAACATATTTAATAAGTATTGGTGTTTTTGGCCTAACCAAATATCAGACATATCACAATCCAATGGATCAAATTCTAACATGCCAAGGTCTTCAGCTATGGCTCGGGTCAACGAGGCATCTTCATCTCTGCTACCAGAGCGCGGCACTCTCAATAAAGCTACTAAAAGGTCATGCAGAAGGTTTCCTTTAGGGCTCTCACCAAGTATGTGAAGGCCATCACGAATTTGCATTTCTTTCAAATCACAAAGATATGCATCTAATTTCTGCAGTTTTTGAGAATCAGCGTCCCCGTGTTTTATCCCACAATCAATATCGACTTTTAAACTCTGAGCATTTTCTATAATTTTTTGAGATAATAAATTTGTGCGACGTGGATCCAAATTTAACGCCTGGTAATACTCGTCCAACAAATTCTCTAGATCAATCAAACCACCATAAGTTTCAGCTCTAGTTAATGGAGGGGTCAAATGATCCACTATAGTTGCGGTAGTTCGTCGTTTTGCTTGTGTCCCTTCACCGGGATCATTTACAATAAACGGATAGATTAGCGGGGTAGGGCCCAAAACAGCTTCAGGGAAACATCCGTCAGATAGCGCTATTGATTTTCCAGGAAGCCACTCCAGATTACCATGCTTTCCTAACTGAATAACTGCATGAGCTTTAAACGAATACCGTAACCAAGCATAGAAGGCCATATAACCGTGCGGAGGTACAAGGGCTTGATCATGGTAAGTAGCTTTTGGGTCTATATTGTAACCTCGGGCTGGCTGAACTCCAATAATGAGATTTCCAAAAGTATGTAATGAAAGAATAAAATCGTCACCAACCACAAATGGATCATTTCTTAAATCTCCCCAGCGCTCCAGAATCTGTTCTTGCACTGCTGAATCTAACCCAGAAAAAAAATCACGATAATCATCAATAGAGAGTTTTACATTACCGGTCCTAGCTTTCTTCCCGCTCAATTGATTGGTTGGTCCGTCAATCAGTTGGGCCACAAGCTGGGCTACATCAGTTGGCTCACCCGCCAGATGATAACCAGACTTTTTCAATTCCTGTATGATATTAATTAGACTGGCAGGAGTGTCCAAGCCAACGCCGTTTCCAACTCGACTATCTTTATTGGGATAATTACTCAGTATTATGGCTACGCGCTTTTGGCTCTCAGGAAGTTCACTTAAAATCACCCAGTTTTTTACAAGCTCACAGACAAATCGCACCCTATTTAAATTAGAGTTATGAATCACAATTGCACATTCTGTACTCGGGTCAAAGTGCGTGCTCGCTTTGAATGAAACAGCCCTGGATATTAATCGTCCATCAACTTCAGGTAGGGCTACATTCATCGCAATATCTCGGGAAGATAGACCTGCATCCGAAGTCTCCCATTCTTCTTGAGAAGAACCAGACAGGATTAATTGGAAGACCGGACAATCAATCTCCTCAAATGGAGAAATCTTTCCAACAGAACCCAGCTTGGAAGATGCAAAACTTGTAAAGTTTAATATGGCTTTTATTTTTTGGGTACTTGGTATTGATTTGATTAATGATGAAGAGAAGTTATCCTTCAAGCTAGAAACGTAAATTGGCAACGCATTGAAGCCTAACTCTCTGACTATATTTATAACCGAATTTATTGGCTCTAGGTTTCCGGACAACATTAAAGCCCGGTAAAAGGTAATCAATATAACAGAACGTCCTGGTATCCAGCACTTTTCTATATCCAAAAAGCTTGGTAAATCAATTGGGGGCCAATAAAAACCAGCTTTCAATAAAGGGGCCGGTTCTTTCCACGGCTCCTTGTCACCCAAGATTGAATTCGCGTAGATTAATAAGTTTAATGCATTATCTATTCCCCCGTGTGTAAAATACATCCAACATCGTTCGATTATTTCCGGGGGTACAGTGGAGTAGCTTGTCAACTCCAAGTCTGGTTTGTCATCGCCGGGGATTACTACTAATCTAATATCAAACTTTTTGGCAACCGCTTCAATTTCGCTTAAGCCGTATAGCCAATAATTACGACCACCAATTAAACGTATAATGATCAAACGAGCATGACAAAGCGTCTTCTCAATGTATAAATCAACAGAGAGATTGTGATTTAGTTGCAGTAAGTTAGCTAATCGAAGCGAGTGTTTGCCCGGCTCAAAGCGTTGAAATGCGGCAGACAGGCAGGCTAGATCACTATCTGCCGCAGACAAAATTACTATGTCTCCCGGACTTTGGCAAAGATCGATGGCATCATTCTGATCAGAGATAATACCACTCGTGGAGGCGAGTAAATGCATTTCTCTTTGTTCGCTAACTCGTTAGTATTTTGGAAATTAAATCTTTTTCCAAACCCGCCTTTCCAATCACAACTAATTTAGAATGGCGTTCAGAACCTTGGGGCCAATAGCTGTCAAAGTACGTCTCTATTCGCGTCCCAACCGCTTGGATAGCAAGACGCATTGGCTTACCAGTAATACTAATGAACCCTTTAATTCTGAGGATATCGTGTTCCACTATTACATTATTTAACTTAGTCAAAAAAGTTTGCGCTACTTGATCGCCTTTAAGGGTAACAACGAAACTATCGAAATCTTCATGATCATGATCACTTGAGGTCTCATGATGGGAGGGACGACTATCTAAATCAAATTCTGCCTCAATACCCAATCCCAAAAGTATTGAAGCATCTATTTTACCATAACTTGCACGAATTACCTTAACCTTTGATCTCTGATATTTTGCCACCTCACCTTCGATCCGTTCCCATGAACCGTCAGCGATACCATCCGATTTGTTTAATACGATAATATCCGCCGATTGAATCTGTTCCTCAAAAAGCTCCTCTAGAGGACTTTCATGATCCAGAGCGTCATCCGCTAACCTCTGTGCTTGGACCTCTGATGGGTTGCTGGCAAATAATCCTGCTTCTACCGCAACTGAGTCAATAACTGCTACCACACCATCTACCGTTGCCCGAGCACTCACCTCTGGCCAACTAAATGCTTTTATCAAAGGCTTCGGTAATGCCAAACCTGAGGTCTCTATGATAATGTGCTCCGGAGGGTTTGGTCTGTTTAAAAGAAATTCCATGGTAGGAAGGAAGTCATCCGCCACCGTACAACAGATACAACCATTTGCAAGTTCGACAACGTCCCGTTCATCACAATTTTCTAATCCACATCCCAGCAACAACTCTTTATCAACCCCTAGATCTCCAAATTCGTTGATAATAAAAGCAAGTTGGAGACCATTAGCAGTCGATATTAAATGTTGTATTAAGCTCGTTTTTCCCGAACCTAGAAAGCCTGTAATAACAGTGGCAGGAATTTTCCTTAGAGATTGTTTTTTTTCTTTTGCTTCCATCAGGCGCTCCATAATAGCAAACTAGACCTATAGTCGCCACCTAACGGAACTACCGCATCCTAATATCACCCCGATCTAGGATTAGTAACGATATCGCTGGTAGGTCTCCTGGCTTACGGGTCGCAGTTACTAGATCAACCTTCCCAGACCACACAAAACAAGCCCAGTGGTATCAAAGACCTAAAACTCTCCGCTTACAGTTGCGGGGGCAGCCGCAGATTCTAACTACGTTCCCTTTGAATCCCAAAATCTTGGGAAACCATCGATGATCACATTTGAAACGGTAATACGACCTTAAGTCAAGTCATAGATTATTTTTCTGTTTTAAGCAGTCTTGTTAGTTATTCTCATTCATGCCAAAAGGAGCCTGTGTTAATTTATATATCCATAACTTAAATACTGTTTCGCAAACCATACAAAAATTACATCAAGAAAATTAGCCAAACTGCTAACGTAAAAATCAAAGTCTATGCCACTCAAGACCAAAATACCTGGCCAGTAAATGAAACAAAGAAGCCTAACTAAGACGTTATACGGAGCCAATCGTAATTGGCTTATTACTTCTATTCTTATAGCAATTATCATTGCTTCGCCTATAATTGGCATTATTTGGATTGCGATTTCACCCGAAGAGAATGTTTGGATTCATCTAGCAACCTCGGTGCTTCCAACTTATATCTATAATTCAGTGCTGTTAATGTTTGGTGTAGGGGCTTTTGTATCAATAATTGGTACTGGAACCGCGTGGCTTGTTGCCATGTGCGAGTTCCCAGGGTCAAGGTTTTTTGCTTGGGCACTTATTCTTCCGATGGCAATGCCAGCTTATGTCGTCGCATATGTCTATACAGATTTCCTCGAATTTGCAGGACCGGTGCAGACGTTTTTAAGAATGCTCTTTAACTGGACGACTTCATCAGACTATTGGTTTCCCCAAATTAGAAGTCCTGGAGGAGCTATCACTGTATTAAGTTTAGTCTTGTACCCGTATGTGTACGCTCTAACCAGGGCTTCTTTTTTGGAGCAATCAGTATCAACACTAGAAGCAGGTCGCGTATTAGGCCTTACAGGTACCCAAAACTTTTTTTACACATCCTTACCGCTGGCACGGCCTGCTATCGTTGTTGGAGTTACGCTATGTTTAATGGAAGTATTAAGTGATTTTGGAACTGTCGATTATTTTGCTGTTCGTACACTTACAGTGGGGATATTTGATGTATGGTTTGGCATGGAAAACAGAGGAGGAGCGGCGCAAATTGCCCTCGTTTTATTGAGCTTTATAATCATTTTAATATGGCTGGAGCGCTCATCGAGGAGACGCCAGCGTTTTCATAATTCTTCTAAGAATCAATTAATAAAAAAAACTAAGTTAAGAGGATGGCGATCTTTACTAGCTATATTTAGCTGCCTACTCCCAATCCTAACAGGGTTCGTGCTGCCGAGTGCTATTCTGCTTTATCATGCTTTAGGTAATATTGAAGGCTTTTACTCTGCAAAATATATCGAATATGCTGGGAACAGTTTTATACTGGCCAGCTCTGCTACGCTAATCATAGTGTTAATTGGCGTATTTTTAGCCTATGCCGCCCGTATTTGTCCTAACCTACTTGTTAAGATTGCCGTAAGAGTAGCCTCCATCGGTTATGCCATTCCAGGCGCTGCTCTTGCAATCGGCATCCTAATATCAATTGGGGCAATTGATTCTGTATTCACTGAAACCATGAAACTTACTTTTGGCGTTTCTGCTAGTATATTCGTTGGAAGCGGCCTCACTGCGTTATTATTCGGCTACACCACCCGTTTTCTTGCCATCGCTTTGGGCTCTGCAGAAGCTGGATTGAGTAAGGTGACATACAACATGGATATGGCAGCCCGTACATTAGGATCAGGACCAAGGGAAACACTATTTAGTGTTCATGCTCCACTGATAAAAAGTACCATCATATCAGGTTCAGTTCTAGTTTTTGTAGATATCATGAAAGAACTGCCTGCGACCTTGATACTGCGACCCTTTAATTTTGAAACGCTAGCAACATTCGTCTATCAATATGCATCGGATGAGCTACTGAACGAATGTGCACCCGCTGCTCTCACCATCGTCCTAGCAGGTTTGCTTCCAGTGCTATTACTAAACCGCGCTATACAAAATAAGGCTCAATAAAATTTTAATCAGGCCCTGCCCAGGCTAGATTTGTTCTTTTTACGCCTTCTTGTCCTGCCAGAACGATTCCCGTCATCATCCTCATCAAATAAATCTGCAAGCTGGTTCATCATTGTACCACCTAATTGTTCGGCATCAACGATTGTGACTGCTCTTCTGTAATAACGCGTCACGTCGTGTCCAATTCCTATTGCTACTAACTCTACAGGAGAACGGGTCTCAATAAATTGTATCGTTTCTCTCAAATGTTTCTCTAAATAATTTCCCGGGTTTACCGAAAGGGTTGAATCATCCACCGGAGCGCCATCAGAGATAACCATCAAAATACGTCTCTCTTCTGGGCGAGCCAGTAACCTCTGATGCGCCCACATCAAAGCTTCACCATCGATATTTTCTTTGAGTATTCCCTCACGCAGCATCAATCCGAGCGCTTTTCTGGCATGGCGCCAAGGAGAGTCAGCCGATTTATAGACAATATGCCTTAAATCATTCAATCTACCCGGGTTTTGTGGCTTTCCATCACTTATCCATTTCTCCCTAGAGGCCCCACCCTTCCACTGTTTAGTTGTAAACCCTAGAATCTCAACTTTCACTCCGCATCTTTCTAGCGTCCTTGCTAAGATATCTGCGCTCATAGCTGCTATCGTTATAGGTCGTCCCCGCATAGAGCCAGAATTATCGATTAAAAGTGAGACCACTGTATCTCTAAACTCTGTATCTTTCTCCATTTTGTATGAAAGAGGGAAAAGTGGCGCTGTCACAACTCGTGACAATCTCCCTGCATCCAAAATACCCTCGTCTAGATCAAAAAGCCAAGAGCGATTTTGCTGCGCAAGCAATTTACGTTGGAGACGATTTGCAAGTTTCCCAATTAATCCTTGAAGATGGCTTAACTGTTGGTCTAATAGCGCGCGTAACCTTGTTAACTCCTCTGGATCGCAGAGTTCAGAAGCTGGAATGATTTCATCATTGGTTGTCGTGAAAACTTTATAAATAGCCTTTTGTGCATCATCCGAATTGTGGAACATAGGCGGGGTGCTTGGGTTCGCTGGTTCTTCATCACCACCTCCCGGTTCCATATCCATATCTTCACCATCTTCACCATCAGCCGACTCATCACCAGCCTCCATTTCGGATGGAAGCATTTCCGACTCATCTCCATCTTCACTTGCACCTTGAGTTCCAGAGTCATTCATCTCATCTGAGTCACCGCCTTCACTATCATCCTGACTATCGCTCGACTCATCATCTGCTAAACCTTCTTCACCAACCTCCAAATCTAAGTCCATTATCAGCTGCCGAGCATGGTCTGCATATGCATCTTGATCGGCAACAAATGCTTCTAATTCGTTTAGTGTGTTACCTAATTTTGATTGAACCCACGGTCGCCAAAGGTCTACCACTCTTCGAGTAGATGGAGGTGGGGACTGCCCAGTCAATGCCTCTCTGGCAAGCAAGTGTATGACATCCGTTAAAGCCGCATCATCTTTGTCACTAATACGTTCAAAACCTCGTCTTCGATATCTATCGTCCAGCGCTGTTTCTAAATTTTGAGCTACTCCCGCCATACGGTTAGCTCCAATAGCTTCCACACGAGCTTGCTCTACTGCGTCAAAAATTTCCCGCGCCGCCTGGTTCGAGGGCATGCGAGCTGCGTGAACGTTTTGATCATGGTATCGCTTTTTAAGCGAAAGACTATCAGCTTCGCCTCTAACTTTAGCTACTTCCAATGGGTCTAGGTCACGCGGAGGAAGAGGTAGTCGAACCTTTTCTCCCGACATGCTTGGCGTTTCTGCACCGTAAGTTACCTCGAGTTCTCTTTCTCCAGACATGGCACGAACACAGGCTGCTGTAGATCTTTTAAACACCTCTACCGGATGTTCATCATCCCTCGATGACTCCACCATATAGAGCCTCCATTCTATACTTATTCAGCTGTAGCTGACGAAATACTTCCAGTTGGTAATTCTTCCCCAAAGCAACGCTGATAGTATTCACTTACGGTTGCCC
>QBVV01000009.1 GCA_003284265.1 SAR116 cluster bacterium AG-313-A07 | reverse complement strand
CATTGATGAAGGCGGCGTTCTAATCTATGAGACGTTTTCAAAGGGTAACGAAATTTATGGGAAGCCGACCAATCCAAATTATTTGCTCGAACCTGAGGAATTAATTGATCTTGTTCGCCCAACAATGCGGCTAATATCGTTTAAGGAAGGATATTCAAACGAAGGTAAGGAATCCATAACTCAAAAGATCGTTGCGGTTAAAAGATCTGCAAAAACAGCCTAAATGTGTAGGCTGTTTTTCTAATTTTATTTCAAGGCAATTGATGAAATCATATCATTGCGGATTAGTTTCCGCTAAATACAGGGTTTCGTTTCTCCATGAAAGCTTTTATACCCTCTGAATGATCTGAAGTTAACATACTGTCAGCCATTCTCTCTGCTTCCATCTGCAACTGAGATTCCATAGACAGGTGGTTTGTTTGATTAAATAAGCGTTTTGAATTTGCATATGCCTGCGTAGGACCATTAGCCAAACGAGCGGCCAGAGTTTTTGTCTCTTTTTCTAATTCATTGCTGGGGACCGTCCAATTAACTATGCCCAACTCCTTAGCACGCTCTGCCCCAAACCGGTCTCCGAGCAGGGCTAATTCCATCTGATGTTTCATGCCTAATGTTCGTCCAAGGAAGTATGAAGAGCCTCCATCTGGGCTAGCGCCTATGTGACAGTAAGCCAGTGTGAAGAATGCATCATCAGCGGCAATAGCCAGATCGCACGCAGCCACCAAACCCACGCCAAACCCTGCAGCAGCACCTTTTATGCTTGCTATTACTGGTTTACCCATCCGGCGTATGGCAAATAGGGGCAAATGTAGGAGGTGAATACCCTCCAGGATTAATTTACGGCGTTCAATTTTATCCACTTTTAAACGCTCAACCATTGCCCGTATGTCACCACCAGCCATGAAATGATTTCCAGCACCAGTTATAACAACACAGCGCACATCTTCATTAAATTCCAAAGAGCCAATTATATCTCGAAAAGCGGTTCTTAATTCATGGGTGAGAGCATTTCGTACTTCAGGTTGATTGAGTCTAACAGTCGCCACTCCTTTTTCAATTTCCAATTGTACTGGATCTTCGGTCATTCGATTTCTCCTTTTTATTCCAATGGCATTTTAAACTAATTATTTAATCACTCACAAAAAATCCCTTAACATGGCTATCAGCGGTTTATCAGCCGGTGGCATTTCAAAGTTTTTAAGTGATTTTGGTTTTACCCATTTAATAACTTGGGATTCCAGCGGTGTAACCATGCCATTCCATTTTCGACATAAAAACAAAGCCAAAAGTAAATTGAATTCTTCGTAGCTATGGCTTGTGAATGTGAAAGGAGCAAAGCAGCTGGCCTCCGTTTCTATCGCGAGCTCTTCTTTTAATTCTCTAATTAACGCTTGTTCTGGACTTTCCCCAATCTCGAGTTTTCCTCCCGGGAACTCCCAGAGTCCTGCCATACTTTTTCCTTTTGGCCTTTGTGCAATAAGAACTCTGCCATCTCCGTCTAGCAATGCGCAGGCAGAAACTAAAATTAGTGGTGGGTTATCGGTTTTGACGAACATTAATTTAACTTCTGTAATCGGCGTTAATATTGATATATCCGTGGGTTAAATCGCAAGTCCAGACGGTGGCAGTGCCGCGACCCACTCCAACATCTACATCAATTATGACTTCATGCCCTTGCATATGTTTTGCTACTGGTCTTTCATCATAATTATCTACTACCCCACCATTTTCCGCGATTTTTATGCCGCCGAACCAGACACCTAGCTTATCCCGGTCTGCTTTCTCACCAGATTTACCCACGGCCATGACTACACGCCCCCAATTTGCGTCCTCTCCTGCTATGGCAGTCTTAACAAGCGGGGAATTAGCGATAGACAAACCAATACGCCTGGCTGATGTTGGCGAGCTTGCTCCGCTCACATTTATTTGTATAAGTTTTTGAGCTCCCTCACCATCTCGAACAATTTGCTTAGCTAAATCAAGCATGACCTCATTTAGGCCTATTTCAAATTCTTTTAGAATTGGGTCGTGATCGTTGGAGGGAACAGAATGCTCCGCGACGCCAGTAGCGAAAAGAAGTAAGGTATCGCTCGTGGAAGTGTCGCCATCAACGGTTATCGAATTAAAGGTAGATTTCACGTTTCTAGTTAATAGTTTTTGTAATATTTGAGCGGGGATTTGTGCATCCGTGAATATAAAGCCCAGCATGGTTGCCATATCTGGAGCAATCATCCCTGAACCTTTTGCAATTCCAACTAAATTTACCGATGTTTCACCCACTTTAACTACCCGATGAGAGCCTTTGGGAAAGGTATCTGTTGTGGTTATGGCTATTGCTGCATCTTTCCAATTCTGATTTTGTAAATCATCTTTAAGGGTTGCAATTTTTTCTACAATTTTTGTTGGATCGAGTCTTTCACCGATGACTCCCGTTGATGCTACATAAACTTCGTTTTTTGCACAGTGAAGCAAAGTACCAACTGATTTTGCGATGGCTTCCACAGCTTGCATCCCGCTTTTTCCATTGAAAACATTCGCGTTTCCAGCATTTACCACAAGCCCACGTGCTTTTCCTTTTTGTAATTTATCTCTACACCAAATAACTGGATGCCCCGGTGCTGTTGACTTGGTTAATACGCCGGCGACAGAGGTCCCAGATACTAGATCAATTAACAGTAGATCTGACCTTCCTTTGTATTTAGTTTTTGTTTTTGCGGTTGCCATTCTAACGCCATTTACAAACGGCATTTGTGGGAAGGACTTTGGCGCAAGTGGAGATATTTCAAGATCCATTAATTATTATCCTCAGTTATCCTTGATTGGAGTTCCATCAGCTTGAAAACGTACAATTTTTGCTTTCGTTCGTAGGGTTTCGATCAGCTCTTTCAATAACTTTTGACTCATGGTTGATGCTAATTGTTCTTTTGCCTCGTCGAAAGAAGGGGGGGCAGAAACTTTCCTATCTTCAACCAAAATGATGTGCCATCCAAATTGAGTCTTGACTGGTTTAGTAACAATATCGCCTGGATTGAGGGCAAAGGCTGCCTTCGAGAATTCTGGAACCATCTGTCCTTCTCCAAACCAACCTAAATCACCTCCCGATGCAGCCGATGGTCCAGTCGAATATTCAGATGCTAATTTTGCAAATTCCCCACCCGCTTGCAATTTTTTGATTATCTCCATAGCTTTTTCTTCGCTATCAAGTAATATATGTCGAGCTTTTATTTGATCACCGCTAGCCATTTCAGATTTTGTCTCAGAATAAATTTTTTGAAGCGCCTCCTCGGTTACCTGGGAGCCTATAGTTTTTGTCAAAAATATTTCCGATATTATTTGATCCTCCACGTCGAGGAGCCGCTTTTTTACGTCTGGATCTTTGGAAAACCCGGCTCGTCTGCCCTCTAATGTAACTAATTTTGAATCAATTGCCCGTGTCAAAAGAGATGGGTAAACAGCTTCGAGTGACATTTTTCGGTATTGCTCGGGCAACCTTTGGGCCATTCCTATGATCTCAGACAGGAAAATAGGTTTTCCGTCCACTGTTGCAACAATTTTAGTTTCCATTTTTTCTAATGGTTTTGGTTTTGTTTCCGCTTTGCTGGAAGATATAGCAAGTAATAGATGGAATGCCCCAAAAAGAACTAGTGATTTTAAAAAGAACAGTTTGATAATACTTGTCATGGGACACCTTTTTTGAGATTTTAGTTATTGTGGTGGTATTGATGAATAATGAAAATAAGCGATATCAGATTGATATACTGGCCGCAATGTGACTCAATTGAAACTAGATTAAATTTCTTTTTCCATGATGACCGCATAGACATTATGTTTGCGTTATACTAATGGCACATTTTTTCATGTAGGGAGTTGCATTGACAGGCGGCTTTCTAACTCTTATTTCTGACATACGTTAAAGCGTGTTGTTTTTATAGACCCTTATTTTGGTTAGACTAGGAGCCTCCATGTTAGGCGCAATCGCAAAGGCATTTTTTGGATCTGAAAACGACCGGGTTCTGAAAAAAATGCAGGCACGGGTAGACGCTATAAACGCGCTTGAGCCCAGTCTGCAAGGACTAGCCGATGAGGCCCTAAAAGAGCGAACTAACTGGTTCAAAAACCGGTTGGCTGATGGAGAAACTCTAGACGATTTGCTAGTTGAAGCGTTTGCAACGGTTCGTGAAGCTGCCAAACGTACACTGAATCAGAGACATTTCGATGTTCAGTTATTGGGTGGAATAGTACTTCATGAGGGCAAAATTGCTGAGATGAAAACTGGGGAAGGGAAAACTTTAGTTGCTACACTGCCTGTTTATTTAAATGCGCTAAAAGGTAACGGGGTACATGTTGTAACCGTGAACGATTATCTGGCCCGCCGGGATTCGTCTTGGATGGGAGAGATATATGAATTTTTAGGGTTAAGTGTTGGGGTGATAGTCCAAGACCTTTCAGATGAAGAAAGACAAAGTGCCTACGCAGCTGATGTCACCTATGGGACTAATAACGAATTTGGCTTTGATTATTTGCGCGATAATATGAAGTTTCGCCTAGATGATATGTGTCAAAGAGAGTTCGAATTCGCCATTGTGGATGAGGTGGACTCTATTTTGATCGATGAAGCTAGAACACCTTTGATAATATCAGGCCCAGCGGAAGATAGTTCCGAAATGTACCGAGACATAAACGGATTAATCCCCGAGCTAACAGAGGCTGACTTTGAAAAAGATGAGAAGCAAAGAACAGTTATGCTGACCGAGGCTGGTACAGAAAGGATTGAGGAGCTTCTTCTCGAACACGGTATTGTATCAGATGGAGGAATGTATGATATTCAAAATATTTCTGCTGTTCATCATGTGAACCAGGCATTAAGAGCCCACAAGCTTTTTACGCGTGACGTCGATTATATTGTTCGGAACGATATGATAGTGATTATCGATGAGTTTACTGGAAGAGCAATGGAAGGAAGGCGGTTTTCAGAGGGATTACACCAAGCCCTTGAGGCTCGTGAAGGAGTAACAATTCAAAATGAGAACCAGACTTTAGCATCTATAACGTTTCAAAATTATTTTCGATTGTTTCCAAAGTTGGCCGGTATGACCGGGACTGCTATGACAGAAGCGTCAGAGTTTGCCGAGATCTATTCTCTCGATGTTGTTGAAATGCCAACAAATACAACGGTGAATAGGGTGGACGAAGATGATGAAATTTATAGAACTGAGAAAGAAAAATGGTCTGCGATAATTGATTTGATCATAGATTGTCAGACTCGAGGTCAACCTGCCCTTGTGGGAACGGTCTCTATTGAAAAATCAGAAATTTTATCGGATTTGCTCAGAAAGAAAAAGATAGAGCACCAGGTTCTGAATGCTCGCTTTCATGAGCAAGAAGCGCAAATAATAGCTCAGGCTGGAGTTCCAGGAACGGTTACAATAGCGACGAATATGGCAGGACGCGGGACTGATATTCAGCTTGGCGGTCATGTTGATATGCGCATAGCCAATGAAATTACAGGGGTTGACGAATCAAAGGAAGCCGAAATACGAGCTGAGGTTGAGGCAAAAAAGAATGACGTTATTGCTGCTAATGGTTTGTACGTAATCGGAACAGAAAGACACGAAAGCCGGCGAATAGATAACCAGTTGAGAGGAAGGTCTGGTCGTCAAGGAGATCCTGGTACTTCTAAATTCTTTCTTTCACTTGAAGATGATTTAATGCGCATATTTGGTTCTGAACGCATGGACGGAATGCTTAAGAAGTTAGGTCTGGAGGATGGTGAGGCGATTGTTCATCCTTGGATTAATAAGGCATTAGAAAAAGCCCAGCAAAAGGTCGAAGCACGTAATTTTGAGATACGCAAGCAGCTCTTAAAGTACGACGACGTGATGAATGATCAACGACGAGTCATTTATGAGCAACGAAGAGACATTATGCGGGCTGATGATGTCAATGAAACCGTTAACGATATGCGCCATGAGTATATAGAATCACTGATAAGCGAAACAATTCCCGCAGGCTCATACTTGGATCAATGGGATATTAGTACTTTGACCGATGAAACACAGGATACTTTGGCGTTAAACGTTGCGATATCGGATTGGGTCAAGGAAGAGGGAATTGCAGATCAAGAAATTCTTGACCGGTTAAAAGATCACTCAAATAGAAAGATGGCAGAGAAATCCGCAAATTATGGGGTGGAACTTTTCAGAATGGCAGAAAAAAGCATTCTGCTTCAAATACTAGATCAACAATGGAAAGAACACTTGTTGTACTTAGATCATCTCAGGCAGGGAATAAACCTTAGAGCGTATGCCCAAAGGGATCCGTTGAATGAATATAAGCGGGAAGCATTCAACCTCTTTGACGCTATGCTTATAAATGTCAGAAAAGTAGTAACGGGCGCCCTTGCTAATCTCGAGATTCAAGTAGAGCAATCTCCCCAATCAGGCAGAAATAATGACGCCGCCGCTGAATATGAAAGATCCGATTCTCAAGTTGACCCTAATCTCGATAATAACCCTTCCCGCCCCATGGCAAGAAATTCTAAAGGCAATATTGATCCAAATAACCCAGCTACTTGGGGAAAAGTTCCGAGAAATGCCCTATGCCCGTGCGGAAGTGGTAAAAAGTTTAAGCACTGCCACGGTAAAATTTGAATATTTATTTTTTCTTTGACGCTGAACTGCCCATTATAAACTTGTTGACGGTTGGCTGATAACTAAAGAAAATCTGGATCAGATACGGAATCATTCTGATATCTTAGATTTATAAAAGAAATATTAAATACTGAATCGGTTGTTGGACTAACTCTGTCATTTACTGGATGTTGATTATGAAAAGATTCATAAATCTTTCAAAAGTGGAGGGTGTAGCTTCTCGTCAAGCCCACGCAGATTTACCTGAGGGAACTTTTGAGAGGGAAATAGGTAAGGAGGGGTTTTATGGACCCTCGGCTCTTATTCATCATAAGCATCCGCCCACTGGATGGATTGACTGGGATGGTCCTCTGAAGCCCAGGGCGTTTGATTTGAACCAGTTTCCCAGAGGTGGGTCGGGTGACTGGGTTAATAACAATATCCTGTCTAATACACATTGCAGGGTCAATTGGGCTACCTTGGAAGGCTCTATGGATCATTTAGTTAGAAATGGTGATGGAGATGAGCTTCTCTTTATACATAGTGGTAATGGCCAACTTTATTGTGACTTTGGCTGTTTAGACATCGAAAAAGGAGACTATGTTTTGTTGCCTCGAGGAACTATGTGGAGGACAGAGTTCTCAGGACGTGCTGAGATTTTAATGATAGAGGCAACTAATTCGAGTTTTGGTCTTCCGGATAAAGGATTAATAGGGAATCACGCTTTTTTCGATCCTGCAATGTTAGATACGCCAGTAATTGATGAGCGATTTCTTGGTCAACAAACAAAAACGGGTAATGTAGAAAATTGGACAGTTTTGATTAAGCGGCGGAATGCTACTTCCACTGTTACTTATCCCTATAACCCTCTAGATGCGCTGGGCTGGCATGGCGACTTGATGCCGGTTAAAATAAATATCCGGCATTTCCGGCCTATAATGAGCCACAGATACCATTTGCCTCCATCTGCCCATACAACATTTGTTGCGGATCGCTTTGTTGTGTGTACGTTTTGTCCGCGACCATTTGAACAAGACCCAGGAGCTTTAAAAGTTCCATTTTTCCATAATAACGATGATTATGATGAGGTGCTATTCTACCATGCGGGTGATTTTTTTAGCCGTGATAATATAGAGGCAGGGATGATGACTTTTCATCCGAGTGGATTTACCCATGGCCCTCATCCGAAAGCTTTAAAAAATATGCTAAAACCGTCAAAACCTGCTACAGATGAGTATGCAATTATGATTGATACACGAGATGCATTAGAGGTCTCCGAGCTACCGTCTTGTGTGGAAAATCTAGACTATGTGAATTCTTGGAAAGAGAGTTAAAAGGTATTGCTGTGAAACTGGGATCACTAAAAGGAGTTGGTAGAGACGGCACTCTGGTGTTGGTTAGTGAGGATCTGACTAAAATGAAGTCTGTGGCAGGTGTGGCCCCCACTTTTCAATCAGCTATAGAAAATTGGACGAAGATTGAACCTCAGCTCATGGAAATTAATAGACGGCTCAATAGCGAAGCTATATTGGACAGTATACCTTATGACCCTACTGTAATGGTGGCACCGCTACCTCGAGCTTATCAATGGCTGGACGGGTCGGCCTATGTGAACCATGTGGAGTTGGTGCGGAGGGCCAGAGGCGCTTCTATGCCAGCTAGTTTTTGGGAGGACCCACTTATGTATCAGGGCGGATCGGATAGTTTTTTAGGGGCTACGGATCCAATATACATAAAAGACGAAAGCTGGGGGGTAGATTTTGAGGGAGAGCTAGCAGTTATTGTTGACGATGTACCCTTGGGGGTGAGCCCAAAGCAAGCATTAAAGCATATCAAGTTTCTTATGCTTTTGAACGATATCAGTCTGCGTAATCTTATCCCCGAAGAATTAGGAAAAGGTTTTGGTTTTGTCCATGGAAAACCGCCAACATCGTTCGCTCCTGTTGCTGTCACCGTCAACTCATTAGGAAAATATTGGCGTGATGGCAAATTACACTTACCTTTGTTGGTGTATTTAAATCGGCGTAAAGTTGGATGGGTGAATGCAGGTGTGGATATGACCTTCGATTTTCCCGCGTTGGTGGCACATGCGGCTAAAACAAGACCATTGGGGGCAGGTACAATAATTGGTTCTGGAACAGTCTCCAATGCAGATCAAAGACATGGGTATTCGTGTATTGCAGAGATACGAATGATTGAAACAATAAATAATGGAGTTCCAGAGACGCCATTCATGCAATATGGTGATCGAATTGAGTTAGATATTCAAGATGACGAAGGTAAATCGATTTTTGGCTCAATTGACCAGTATTTAACAAAATGGCCCGCTGCTAACGAGGAGTAATCTATCGCCGAATAGTTGGCAAATCGCATTGGTTTATAGACTGCTAATGCAGCGAACTATTGTCTTTTTCTCGCGTCATCAAAAAAGCTTCCCCTAACGATTTGTGATAGTCGTGAAAGCTCTCAAGGTAGCATTTTGCTTGATGTTGATTTGTTACAGGGGCTCCGGTATCTAATTCCTCCAGAAGGCAGGTAAGCCCCAAAAGAGCTAGGCTCTCGCACTCCTCATCATTCAATTCAGGCATGATATTCAAAAAATTATCTGCGAATGACTCAGAGAATCGTTTTATCGCGCGCCGCCTCAATTTCCAGGGTACATGTTTCAATTGAAGGGCCCACTCAGAAACGGCTAACTGTATTTCATCTGGGAGGGATTTCATTAATCTTTGATTGGCATCTAACCCATTATTATTTGTTTTCGGCGCGTCGTTATCAGAATAAGCAAAGCCCAAATGACTGACGCCAGAGATATCGTCCGCTTCGCTCATCGATGATTTTGTGTCAACTTTTATCCCTTTATATTTATTAGCATAAACGTCCGACATTTTGTGCTCCAAGTAATCTTTCCACTTGCAAATTATAAGCAATATCCATGCCAATAACTGTCGTTTCAATAATAGCTAATTTAATCCTTTTCCCGAGCAGTTTTGCAGTTCTAAGCTCATAGATTAAATGAAAGAAACCGTCATATTATATGAAAAAAGTGATTGACTTTTTGTGCGATGAGCATAGTTAACAGGTCGGGCGACCACTTCCCGCCAAGTGGTGTATAATTCGAAGGAACATATAATGAAACCAACGGCTTTGCCGCGGGTCCCCTTTTTTTCGTCTGGTCCGTGTGCTAAACGTCCGGGTTGGACCCCCGAGGTTTTGAACGGAGCTTGTGTTGGGCGATCGCATAGATCGACTACAGCGAAAAAAAAGTTAAGCGATGTCATAACATTAACTCGTGAGATTTTAGAACTCCCAGAGGACAGGCTTGTAGGAATAGTTCCTGCATCTGACACAGGTGCCATTGAAATGGCCATGTGGTCCCTACTTGGGGAAAGATCAGTGGACCTCCTAGCATGGGAAAGTTTTGGCAATGAGTGGGTGGCAGATGCTACAAAACAGCTAAAATTGAAAGAAGCGCGTGTATTTTCCGCAGATTACGGTGCTATCCCTGACTTAAGTTTAATTGATTTTTCTCATGATGTGGTATTTACGTGGAATGGAACGACGTCGGGCGTAAGAGTTCCTAACGGGGATTGGATTCCTTCTGATAGGCAGGGATTAACGATCTGTGATGCCACTAGTGCAGTTTTTTCGCAACAAATCCCCTGGCATAAGATTGATGTTGCTACCTTCTCTTGGCAAAAAGTACTAGGTGGGGAAGGCGCCCATGGCATGCTTATCCTAGGCCCGAGGGCGATAAAGCGATTAGAAACTTACACACCAGAATGGCCAATTCCAAAGATTTTTAGATTAAAATCAAAAGGGTCGCTAAATGAGGCAATTTTTAAAGGTGCGACAATTAACACGCCTTCAATGATTTGCGTCGAAGATGCGTTGGATGCTTTAAACTGGATCAAAGAGATAGGGGGTATTGAGGTCTCCATTCAAAGAAGTAATAATAATCTATCGACCATTGAACATTGGGTTGAGGATAGTTACTGGGCAGATTTTTTAGCAAAATTTCCAGATACCAGATCCAATACGTCTATTTGCTTGCAAATCGTGGACCCCTGGTTCCAATCTTTGGGAAAAGAAGATCAGGTTGCTGTCCCTAAAAAAATTGAGTCTATTTTAGAAGAAAATTCGGCAGCTTTCGATATTAATGGTTACCGTGATGCTCCTCCCGGGTTACGAATTTGGGGGGGGGCAACAGTTGAAGTAGATGACATTTCGGCTTTATTGCCGTGGCTTGATTGGGCCTACGAGGAAGTCAAATCCTCGTACTAGGTAAAATATCAAAGGAAAAACTTTATGCCTCGTGTTTTAATAAGTGACGAATTAAGTCCGAATGCTAATGAGATTTTTGCATCTAGAGGATTGGAAGTAGATAGGAAAATAGGGTTAACCCACGAACAGCTGTTATCGGAAATTGAAAGTTATGACGGACTGGCTATACGTTCGGCAACAAAGGTGACAGCGGAAGTTATTGCCAGGGCAAAAAACTTAAAAGTCGTTGGACGTGCCGGTATCGGTGTTGACAACATTGCTGTTGACGCGGCATCAGCGGCTGGGGTTGTTGTGATGAATACACCTTTCGGAAATGCTGTAACGACAGCTGAACATGCTATTTCATTGATTTGCAGTCTTGCACGTGAAATTACAACAGCGGATAGATCAACCCAGGCTGGAAAATGGGAAAAGTCTAGTTTTATGGGAACGGAGCTTACTGGGAAAAATTTAGGGATAGTTGGCTGTGGCAATATTGGTTCAATTGTTGCTGATAGAGCACAGGGTCTTAAGATGCGGGTCTTAGCATTTGACCCATATTTATCAGAGGACAGAGCTATAGAACTAGGAGTTCGCAAGGTTGATGAAGAAACACTATTTAGTGAGTCCGACTTTATCACTCTCCACACTCCGTTGACGGACTCAACCAAAGGTTTAGTGAATGCAGATTCAATAATGAAGATGAAGAAAGGTGTTAGGATTATAAACTGCGCGCGCGGGGGGCTCATTGTAGAAACTGATTTAAAGACTGCGCTTGAAAATGGACATGTTGCGGGCGCTGCTCTTGATGTTTTTGCTGCCGAGCCAGCTAAGGAAAATATTCTTTTTGGTGTTCCCGGTCTAATTGCGACACCCCACTTAGGGGCAGCTACCATTGAAGCACAGGAAAAAGTTGCACTTCAGATAGCAGAGCAAATGTCGGATTATCTTTTAACTGGAGCAATCTCTAATGCGCTGAACATGCCGGCTGTTTCGGCAGAAGAGGCACCAATTCTAAAACCTTACATGAGGTTAGCTGAGTTACTGGGAAGTTTTGTCGGCCAGGTGGGCGATGATGCTATAAAATCAGTGAAAATAGAGTTCGAAGGTTTGGCGTCTTCGATAAACGGTGCACCTATAGTCTCAGCTGTTTTATCTGGTCTTCTGAAGCCAAATATGGATACAGTTAACATGGTTAGCGCTCCAATAATAGCAAAGCATCGGGGAATTGCTTTCAGTACGGTCCGCCATGAAAGACCTTGTGACTATCAAACGCTGCTCAGATTGACGGTAGAAGGGCAAACCCGTACTCGAGTGATCGCAGGTACCTTGTTTGCTGGGACGGAGCCGCGGCTTATCGATATACAAGGTATTAAAGTAGAGGCAGAGTTTGCAGAGAGAATGCTCTATATTAGGAATTACGATAAACCTGGTTTTATAGGGGGGCTAGGAACGCTATTAGGAAATGAGGGAATAAATATCGCTACTTTTCATTTGGGACGTCGCGATAGCGGGGGTGAGGCTCTGGCGCTTGTAGAAATAGAAGGTAATATTAATGATAAAGTGTTATCTGCTGTTCGTGCTTTGCCTCAGGTTGTAAGGGTAAATGCAATACGATTTCCTGCCTAAAACCCAGCTTTTAAATGACAGCGATTGGCCGCACGGGGCAGCCAGTGGCCCCTTTTAGTTTTATTGGAAGCATTATTAGACAGAACTCGGAAATCCCGTTCTGAATTAGCTCAGATAAGCTTAAATTTTCAACAAGATGAACGCCTGCCTCGGCCAAGCAATGCTGATGAACTGGCATCATTATCTCGGGATGATGGGTGCCCGGAAGCACCTCTACTGCCATATTATCAGCTCCGATAGCGATAGTATCTTGTTTTGTAAGCCACTGGGCTGCATTTAAATCTAGGCCAGGCTCACCAGCCAAATATTTCTCATTATTTGACATGAAATACTTACCCCATCCGGTATTCAAGCAGACTACATCTCCTTTTTGTGGATTTAGTTTGGCATTATCGTATACTCTCTTCAAATCCTCGGTAGTGACCGCTCGTCCAGCTTCGAGATGATCTTCTCCATCCAGCCCTGATACGTCCAAACAAATACCTCTGGTTATTATTGAGGGGACATTCTCTACTCCCAAATTAAGAAGGCCCCAGTCACCAACACTATCCTCAATTGTGTGCCCTCCATAAAGATGTTCTCCAATTGAAAAATGACCGAGCGAGTCGATATGTGTTCCAACGTGGGTTGTCATCTCAATACGCTCTAGATTGGCGCCTACTTTATTTTTTGCCCCCATCTGTTCTCGAATTTTCATACTATTCTTAGCTGTTGCAGAAGATGAAATTATATAAGGTGTCTGGTTAGGAGCCATAAAGGGAGCGCCCATTTCGATGGTATGGCTGAGATCAATAATACGACCTTGTTTCACTTTTTTTAGTGCAGAAAGTGTGTTTTCTGGAGTTAAAAAGTGCCCTGCCGCTCCAATTTGATCTCCACTTCCCCATCGACTATGGTCATGAACGCAATTGGTCATACACTTTCTCCAGCTAACTCAAGTTTTCAAAAAAATAGTATAACACGTAAAGGTTGGCTTAAAAATTTCATCCGTCAACAGTGAATTAATAATCCTCGCTGTTGCCGGCGTATGAAAAAATCTGTAGGACATTATTACTGATTAGATTTTTGGTCGAAGGGGCTATCTTTTGTCACTTATCGAAAAAAAAAATAGGTTGCCCCACAGGGCCTTATTGCCTGCAGGTTTTAAAGACCAACTCCCATCAATGGCTGCCCATGAATCTTTTATTGTTCATTCTATTATAGAACGTTGTGAGGCTTACGGGTACGAGCGAATCAAACCTCCATTGGTTGAATTTGAAGATTCGCTGTTTAACGGTGCTGGAGTATCTATGACAGAAAACTCTTTCCGTTTAATGGACCCAGTTTCAGGAAAAATGATGGGAATAAGAGCGGATATGACGGTGCAAGTGGCTCGCATAGCGACTACTCGGCTTGCCCATCTGGAACGTCCACTAAGATTATGTTATTCTGGGGAAGTACTTCGAGTCCATCCAGATAATCTTAACCCGGATCGTGAATTAGTCCAGGTAGGAGCTGAACTTATTGGCCCAAACACTGTAACAGCTGATCTAGAGGTCATTCAAATCGCCCTTGATGCATTAAAAAGATTGGGTACAAAAAATATTTCTATCGATATAACCGCACCGGCGCTTATTCCATTGATTCTTAGATCAGTAGGCTTGGATCCCACTTCTTCACTAGAGCTTAGGGGGGCCTTGGATCGAAAAGATATAAAAGCTGTGGAAGGTCTTGCGGGTAAAAATGCAATTCTTCTAAGTAATATAATGACTTCAGTTGGTGCGTGGGAGGTCGGCATAAAAAAACTTCGCGAACTAACATTACCGATTGAAGTGATAGAAACAATAGACCGTTTGGAGAATGTAGCTTCATTAATATCGTCTGAAAGTGATATAGCGGAAGTAACCATAGACCCAATAGAAAATCGCGGATTCGAATACTATAATGGTATTGGTTTTAGTTTCTTTTCCAGAGGTATTAGAGGTGAACTGGGGAGAGGGGGGCGTTATTCTCTAGAAGACGGCTTGTCGCAGAGTTCTTGTGGGTTTTCGCTATACATAGAGACCTTATTGAGGGCCTTGAATGAGCCAACAAAAAAAAATAGATTATTAATTCCGGTTAACACAAATAGAAAAATTATAATGGATTTTCAGGCGGCGGGTTGGTTAACGGTCATTGGGCTTGAGGATATCATTGATGAACGAACAGAGGCAGAACGTTTAAGTTGTTCCCATTTTTTGAAAAATGGACAAGTTGAGGCTACCTAAATTAAGAAATAGAAATTTTATCTAGGATAAATAGATGCGAAATGTAGTTGTTATTGGAGCTCAATGGGGCGATGAAGGTAAGGGTAAGATTGTTGATTGGTTATCTGAAAGAGCCGATGTTGTGGTTCGTTTTCAAGGTGGCCATAATGCAGGACACACTCTGGTAGTCGGCGATAAAACATATAAATTAAGCTTGTTGCCTTCGGGCATAGTTCGCCAAAAAATGTCGGTGATTGGCTCGGGTGTAGTGGTCGATCCTCAAGCACTTCTAGATGAAATAAAGATAGTTACTGACCAAGGCGTCAATATTTCATCTGAGACCCTCATACTAGCAGATAATGCATCTCTTATTCTTGATATTCATCGCCGCATTGATAAAGCGCGGGAGGTGATCCGTGGGGAGAAGAAAATAGGGACTACCGGAAGAGGGATTGGTCCTGCTTACGAGGATAAGGTTGCTCGACGTGCGATTAGGGTTTCTGATCTGAATAATTCAGATGATTTACTGTTGAAGCTTAAAGAGCAATTTTCTTACCATAATATTTTCTTAAGGGAGGCTGGCGAAGAAATAGCTTCGGTTGAGGAAGCATATGAGTACCTCCAAAATATAGCGCCTGATATTCTAAAGTTCGCCCAACCGGTGTGGCGTCGATTAGATGAGTTTCGCCACATGGATAAGCGGATTTTATTTGAGGGAGCTCAAGGGGTTATGCTTGATGTTGATCATGGAACTTATCCATATGTCACGTCCTCGAACACTGTCGCAGGCCAGGCTGCAACAGGATCAGGGACTGGTCCGACTACCATTGGGTATGTTCTTGGCATCACAAAAGCCTATACTACACGGGTGGGTAGTGGTCCTTTCCCAAGTGAACTTACGGATTCGATAGGACAAACGCTTGGTGAACGCGGTCGTGAATTTGGGGTAGTTACTGGAAGAAAACGTCGTTGTGGATGGTTCGATGCCGTTATGGTTAGGCAAGCTATAAAAACATCCGGAATCACAGGAATAGCGCTTACCAAGTTGGACGTTTTAGATGGGTTCGATGAATTGAGAGTTTGTGATTCGTATGAACTTGATGGAGAGGTACTAGATTATTTCCCAAGTGGAACCCGTCAACAAGCAGCGGTCAAACCAATCTATAGAACCTTGGAAGGTTGGTCGGAAAGCACGCGGGGAGCCCGTTCTTGGTCTGAGCTTCCAGGAAATGCAATAAAATATATACGACAGATAGAAGAGCTCATAGAGGCACCGGTTGCACTCTTGTCGACTAGTCCTGAACGTGAGGATACTATTTTAGTTAAAGATCCATTTACCGACTGAGCATCACGTGAGATACTCATATGAAAGATTTTAGTGGCTGGTTGAAATACTATTCTTGGAGACAGACTGGTGGCACCGGTAATTCTAAAAGAATTATTTGAAATTGATGATTCAATACCACTAGCGGGGTATGACTCGCCCTCTGGAAAAACCTATGCATGTAAGAATCTTGGAGAGCCCCAAGGTGACTTAATGGCGATGATTTGCGAGCCGAGTATACCAATGAGAATGGATCAGATTACTGCGTTAGACGGATTTCCAGGCACCGGTCTAGTGAAATGCATAGATTCAGGTGTAGTGAATTGGACATCTTCAGGTCGACGACAGCCGGTTCTGATTTTTGAAAAACCCGCCGGTAGTCGGGTTTTTGAGACTATGGAATCTGTAATCACTCCATTAACTGATGATCAGATAATCAGTGGTTTCTTAACTCCGGCCGTCGCCACGTTGCGAGAGTTTGCAACTCGAGGCTTAACGCATCGAAATATCAGACCGTCCAATCTTTTCTACAGTGATGACAGTGCTAGATTAATTATGTTGGGGGAATGTGTTTCAGCACCCCCTGGATATAATCAACCGTTAATATTTGAGAGTTTAGAGTGTGGCCTAGCAGTAGAAATGGGGCGGGGTGTGGGAACGCCGGCAGATGACCTTTTTGCGCTGGGCGTAACACTTTTGAGCCTCTTAATTGGCCGTAATCCAGTTTCTAAAATAGAGGATCCGTATAGTTTTATGTTAAATAGAATCAATACCGGATCGTATGCAAATATTGTAGGCAACCATCGTATTCAGATGAATATGATGGAGCTATTGCGCGGATTACTAACGGATGATTTAGCCGAAAGATGGCCACTGGCAGATGTTCAGTTATGGGTGAGTGGGCGAAGATTAACACCCAAACAAGTTAAACTTCCTGCAAAAGCAGCCAGACCAATACCAATTGGTGGCTTTGAACATGAAAACGTTAGATCAGCTGCTCATGGCTTGAGTTTAAATTGGCCGATAGCTGGCGACGTCATTAGGGGGCAAGATTTTGATACTTGGATCCGCCGAAGCCTTAACGATGAGGTTATTTTGAATAATCTGAACAAGGCCGCTGGCACCGCACAGGCAATTCAATCTAGCCCCAGGGCTGATGATGCAAGATTAGTTGCCAAAGTTGTTATGGCCTTGGATCCTTCTGGACCAATCCGACACAAAGGCTTTGCTAGCCACATAGATGGCATTGGTCCGACACTTGCCGTTGTTTTTCAAGATGATATTTTAAGGAAACAAGTTGAAGAACTTATTACTTCTGGAATTCTGAAGCAGTGGCTTGCGCTTCAAGGGCGTGTAAAAACAGAATTAATGAATATTTACGGCACTTTAGAAAAAATCCAACCTATGGTAGCGCTACCCGGTCCTGGGTTTGGCATCGAACGTTGCCTTTATGAGCTTAACCCTTATGGTCACTGCATTAGTCCAATGATTGAACATCTCTATATCACACAGACATCTGAATTAATACCGGCGTTAGAAGCCGTGGCACATGACCAAAACCTGCCGCCCATGCCTATAGACAGACATATAGCGGCGTTCTTGGCAGCACATTCAGAACATATCGATGAACGAATTTTACGACCATTAACACACAAAGATAATAGACCGGCTGATGAAGCTCTAAAAGTAATGAGAATTTTGGCGCGAGTTCAATCGGTTTATAGTAATGGATCTGCCCCTAATCTTTGTTTGTGGCTAAAAGATCTAACCCAACCTGCCGTCGATGCATTTAATAATATACGTCTCAGAGAACAGATAGAACGTCAGGTTGTGCAAGCCTCAGAAACAGGCTTCATCGTAGCATTAATGCGAATTCTAGATGATAATAAAGTGATAGATCTTGATAAAGAAAATTATCGGAAGGCCCAACAGGAATATAAACAGTGTTCGGCTCAAATTCATAGAATGGATATTGGTTTAGAACAAAAAGAGAATTTAGCAGGAGAATTAGGTGAGCAAGTCGCCGCTGTCATCTCTGGTGTAATTGGTAGTATCGGGGCAACCGTTTTTGTAATGCTTTACTTAGTATAGATCTCCTTTTCATATCGGTATGAAAAAAAATGGAATGAGGAAGTTAATAAACCATGGCAACTAGATCTGCCAGCGCATCTTCAACAAAAGCAATAATAATACTAATTATTGTCGGGTTGCTGGTGTTCACGTTACCAACAGTTTTGGTGTTGATAGCAGGAATGATACCCAGTTTTATTGCTTATGCAACCGATAGGCGGAGAGAAAAATATAAAACGCTGAGTGTAGGCTGTATGAACTTCCTGGGTTTATTGCCATTATTGACAATGTTATGGACAAAGGATCATTCGTTTGACATGGCTTTTAGCCTTTTTGCCGACCCGTTCAGCTGGTTGATGGTTCTTGGGGCTGCCGCAGCTGGTTGGACCATATTTTTAATAGCCCCGTCAATTGTAGCCATGTTTTTATCGGCGAGGATAGAACTATCAGTGGACCGATTGAAAAAACGGCAAAATAAATTAATCGAGGAATGGGGCGATGGTGTTTCTGGGAATAATGACGCCAGACCGAATAATGACACAGTTGACTAACGTAGAGACCGATTAAATGCTATTCGGCCCAAAGATTATTATTAATCGCCAATTCTTTTATATATTTTTGCAGTTTTTCAAAAGCACGCGCTTCAATTTGCCTTATGCGTTCTCTACTTACACTATATTCTTTGCTCAGCTCGTCCAATGTTCTAGGTGTATCAATTAGCTTTCGTTGAGATAAAATATGACGCTCGCGACTATCTAGTTTTTCCATAGCCTCGTTCAATAACTTGGTCCGTGCATCTAATTCCTCGGTTTCGGCCAATATCTGTTCTTGGTTTTTGCCCTCGTCCTCTAGCCAATCCTGCCATTCGCCATCACCATCCACTATTTTCGGCGCATTTAGTGAGTGATCTGGACCAGATAGTCTACCATTCATACTGACAACATCTTTTTCTGAGACATTGAGCCTAGCTGCGATGGCTGTGATGGTTTCAGGTGACAAATCTCCATCATCTATGGCTTGCATTTGCCCCTTTAATTTTCGCAGGTTGAAAAATAGTTTTTTCTGGGCTGCGGTTGTACCGATTTTAACTAACGACCAAGAGTGCAAGATGTATTCTTGTATGGATGCCTTGATCCACCACATAGCATAAGTTGCTAGGCGGAACCCTCTTTCAGGATCGAAACGTTTAACTGCTTGCATCATCCCTATGTTACCCTCAGAAATTAATTCCGCCACCGGTAAACCATAGCCGCGATATCCCATCGCGATTTTGGCTACCAACCTAAGGTGACTAGTAACTAGTTTGTGAGCTGCCTCAGTATCATCATGATCCCGCCAGCTACGCGCTAACATATACTCTTCTGATGCTTGTAGCATAGGGAACTTTTGTATCTCTTCTAAGTATCTAGAGAGATTTCCTTCTACACTAATTTTTGGCATTACGGCAATATTCGACGCCATCTTCTAACTCCTAGAACTCAACACAACGTTTAGGCACTATCATGCCATCCGTCATATGGGGGTTAATTTTATCATTTTAAAGGGTTTTTTTCAACTTTTTTATGAAAATTGGCAATATAGTCTATTTTCCCTATCGATTGTCTTTACCGATGTTTTAATTCCATATGTTGTTAATTATAAGGATCTTCTTAAAGCTTCCAAGAGGATTTGCATGTCGCTCGGTAATGGAACTGAAAAACGAATCCGCTTTTGTTTGAATGGATGAACGAACTCCAGGGATTGTGCATGAAGCGCCTGACGTTTAAATTCCTTTACAAATTTTAAATTGGGGTCGTCTTTGGCAGTTATCTTTCTGTTACCTCCATAAAGTGGATCGCCAATTAACGAATGACCGATATGGTTTAGATGAACACGAATTTGATGTGTTCTACCTGACTCGAGTTTACATACAATTAAACTTGCAGTTGCACCAAATCGCTCTCCTAATACATAGTTAGTTGCCGCTTTTTTCCCACCCTTCGGAACAACAGCCATTTTTTTTCTATTTGCGCGGCTACGCCCAATAGGAAAACATATTCTATCGGTCGGTTTATCTGGGACCCCCCATATCATTGCTTCGTAGGTTCTTTTAATCGTTCGGGCAGCAAACTGATGCACAAGGTGTTGATGAGCTTCATCTGATTTTGCCACAACCAATAATCCAGTAGTGTCTTTGTCCAGTCGATGGACTATGCCTGGTCTTCGTACACCCCCAATACCAGAAAGAGTATTTCCACAATGCGAAAGAAGTGCGTTGACTATTGTCCCCTTTGAAGAGCCGGGGGCAGGATGAACTACCATTCCAGCCGATTTATTGATCACAATTAAATGTTCATCCTCATGCACTATATTCAATTCTATATTTTCTGGCTGAGGTGTTGCTAGTTTTGGCTCAGGGACCTGAATAGTGTAGAGCTGTCCATATCTAATAGGAAGTGATGGGTCTTCTATTATATTGTCATCACATCTCACGCATTTGCTGTGTATTAGATTTTTTAACTGTGTCCGTGAAATTTTAGGGAAGTCGGGATTATTAGCGATACGGTCAGTTAACCAACGATCTAAACGCACAGATCTATTGGAGTTTAGATCAGTTTCCTCTACACTAATTTCTAATTTATTTTTGTTGAAAGAAGCCATGGAACTAAACTTAAACCAAACTAAGAATAATCTGAAGAACCCAAAATCAAAATCTATGCGAATTTTGACGATCCTGGTTGTTTTGATGGGAATCATGATTGTTGTAGGCTTGTTTGTGGTTGTCTATACAATAGCTAGTCGGGCAATCGATAAGTCTTCACAGGGCACAGTGCGGCCTTGGACCACAATAGTTGATCTTGCTGAAGGCGCTAAACTCAATGGTATTACTGCCGGTGGCAGTAGGTTATTTATAAAAGTTGACCCCAAAAATGGCGTTTCTCATGTTCTGGTATTCGATGCGGAGACTGGAAAAAAAATTGGCGAATTAAAATTTCAGCCACGATAATCTAAGATTGGTTTTGAAGTTTGGAAAAAGTTATTAATCTAGCCAGTGATAATACAGCTGGAGTTGCCCCAAAAATTTTATCGTCTTTAACTGAAGCGGCAAATATTTCTAGTATGCCTTATGGTGAGGATCCCTATACAGAAAAATTGCAATTAGTTGCAAATGAAATATTCGAACGAGAAGTATTGATCTACCCTGTAGCTACAGGGTCTGCAGCAAATGCTCTGGCATTAGCAACTGTCTCCCCACCTTACGGACAAGTTTTTTGTCATGCTCAATCACATATAGAAGAAGATGAATGTGCTGCCCCTGAATTTTACATAGGGGGTGGCAAGCTTTCTTTATTAGAAGGAGAAAACGCAAAATTTTCTGCTACCAATTTGCGCGAGAGGCTGGAAAACCATTCGCCAGCTCCTGCTGTCCATAGAGCTAAACCAGCAGTAGTTAGCATTACTCAGGCTACTGAGTTAGGAACAATTTACACTGTCGATGAAATTTCAGCAATTTCAGAAGTCTGTCGATCGAATAATTTACCCCTGCACATGGATGGTGCTCGATTAGCAAATGCGATTGTTTCAACTGACTTGAAAATAGCAGACTGCACTTGGAGAGCTGGGGTTGATATACTTTCCTTGGGAGCGACAAAAAATGGTGCTTTCGCCGCGGAGGCGGTAGTTTTTTTTGATGCTTCTAAAGCGGCTGATTTTGAATTTAGGAGGAAGCGGGGAGGACACCTTTTCTCCAAGCTTCGTTTTTTATCCTCGCAGTTAGTGCCTTATCTAGAAAAAAACTATTGGATTGACCTCGCTGAGAACTCGAATTGTAGGGCATTTGAATTAGCCGAAGGATTGGGCAAAATTAAATCAGTGACTCTTTTAGCCGAAGTTCAAACCAATATGATTTTTCTACAAATGCCAACAAAACTTAATAATATTTTAAAAAAGAAAAATTGTTTGTTCTATTCTTGGGGAGAAAAGGACGGGATGATATGTGCGAGATTTGTAACAAGCTTTAATACCACCAAACAGGAGGTTGCTAGGGTTTTATCAATTATTCAAAGCGCAGAATCCGCAACAAAATCAAAAAACTAATATAGCAATAATAATCCCAGATTAAGAGGACACATGGTCTTTTCGACGCCACTCTTTCTTGATGGTTTCAAAATTTGAATTTTATCATTAGTATTCTAGTATTTAAATGGTTATTGCAGGAAATGATCGAGAAAAGAATATGACTAAATTTCTGTCTCAGGAAGAGTTTTGCCCCGATGCAAAGGTCCCATTAGAAGGCATCCGGGTACTTGATTTATCGCGATTGGTATCTGGCAACATGGTAACGCACGTATTGGCAGATTATGGGGCAGAAGTAGTTAAAATTGAGAAACCAGGATCAGGTGACGATCTTAGAAATTGGACGACAGATGGCGTGAGCACACATTGGAAGGTGTACTGTCGAAATAAAAAAAGTATCAGCTTAGATCTTCGGAAAACAAAAGGCCGTGAAATACTTTTAAAGCTTGTTGAAAATTTTGATGTGCTCGTGGAAAACTTCAAGCCAGGAACATTAGAGAAATGGGGACTTGGTCCTGATTTACTGCAAGAAAAAAATCCTAAACTTACCGTGGTTAGAATTTCTGGTTGGGGTCAAACAGGTCCATGGAGCCATAAACCAGGATTTGGAAGCCTAGTTGAAGCAATGTCTGGTTTTGCTGCAATGAATGGCTTTGGAGATCGTCCGCCGGTGCTGCCGCCTCTCGCAATGGCTGATATGATAGCTGGGATTTATGGTGCTTTTTCCATAATGGTGGCCATAAGAGAAGTAGAACAAAAAGACGGAGAAGGCCAAGTCATAGATTTATCCCTTTTTGAACCAATATTATCAATCTTAGGTCCGATGGCTGCGATATATTCAATATCGAACGAAATTCCATTACGCACCGGTAGCTTATCAAATACAACAGCTCCCAGAAATGTCTACCAATGTAAAGATGGAAAGTTTGTTGCATTATCTGCATCGATGCAGGCTATGTTTGAGAGGTTGATGAGAACGATTGGAAGAGCAGACTTAATCGATAACCCAAACTTTAAAACGAACACTGACCGTGTGCAAAATAACCATCTTTTAGATCCGATCGTAGGTGACTTTATGATGGCTAAAACACAGGAGGAGTGTTTGACGATATTTGAAAAGGCTGATGTAACAGTTGGAGCTGTCGCTGATATAGCTCAATTAATGGAAAGCTATTATGTTCAGGAAAGAGGTTCTCTTGTAGAGTTACCAGATAAGCATACTAAAAGTGGCAGAATTCCAATGCATGCAACGGTTCCAAGAATGTCAGGGACCCCTGCGCGAATGCGGAATGAAGCGCCTGAGATTGGAGAGCACAACACTTCAATCTATGGGGAACTAGGCCTTCCTAATTCAGAATTGACGAAATTAAAAGAGGATGGAGTTATCTAATGAAGACTGAAAAAGCTGCCCCTCCTGTCTGGCGTTCAATGCTCTACGTTCCCGCGACCAGCGAAAAGTTTATTGAGAAAGCGCATGAAAGAGGCGCAGACGCCATAAAAATTGACTTGGAGGACGCGGTGGCTCTCGCTGAAAAAGCAAGAGCAAGGACCCTTGTTCGAAGTGCCGCAAAAACGGTTGCAAGGGGTGGTGCAGATGTCTTGGTTAGAATTAACCGTCCATTGCGAATGGCTGTGGATGATTTGGAGGCCTCGGTATGGCCTGAAGTCCATGGACTGGTTTTGCCCAAAGTAGAGTCCGCCGATCATATTGGGTTTTTGGAGGAAATTATTACAGAGCTAGAAGATGAGAGAGATATGCAACGGGGGCATATTAAGTTAATGGCATTAATAGAGACACCCCGAGGGTACTCAAATGTGCGTGATATAGCACATTCGTCTGAAAGATTATCTGCGATAGCATTAGGGCAGGAAGATTTTTCAGCTGAAATGGGCATGGTTGAGCCAGAAGGGATGTCCCTGTTGAGTTATTATCAAACTGTTCAAGTGGCCGCCAGAGAAGCCGGGGTACTACCGATCGGTTACCCAGGGTCAATAGCTGAGTTCACTGATTTGGAATTATTTAAATCAAATGCCTTAGTAGCGCGGAAACTGGGATTCGATGGAGGTGCGTGTATCCATCCTAAGCAGGTCCCCATACTAAATGAGGCATTCACCCCAACCGACGAAGAAATAGATCGGTCTGAAAGGATGGTAGCCGCCTATGACGCAGCGATGGCTGCTGGTGATGGTGCGGTGGCTTTTGAGGGGAAAATGATTGATGTACCAGTAGTAGCAAGAGCAGAACGGATATTATCGATTAGAGACCGTATCAAAGCGAAGGCAACTTGAGGGTCTGATTTTTAATCCTGTGTGAAGATTTTGAAAGAGTGTAATCTTTATTCGATGTGCAGCACTGCCTTCCCATTGAATGTTCTATTGAGAAATTCTTCCGCTACAATACCAATGTCGTTCCATGATGCTTCCCTTTCGATCATACAGGTTATTTTTTGCTCAGATACTAACTTCAATAGCCTGCTTAAACCTTCGCTTGGGGGACTTTTTTCTGCTTGGGAGTATAAATAAAAACCCATTATTTTAGCTTCGCCAGAAAACATGAATGGTCTTACATCAACGGATATTTTAGGAGCGGATGTGATGCCATAACAAACACAAATTCCATCTGGTGAAAGCGATCTTATCCCGCTTTCAAGAATAACCCCACTAACGCCGTCTACAACCAGTCGGTAGGGTCCCCAGTCCTCAATGCTCTCCCCATTTGCACTTAAGATTGGGATGCAAGGTCCTAAAGATTCTAGAAATGGTATCTGCTCTTTATTCCGAATTTGTGCAAAAACCGTTGCGCCTCCAATTATTGCTAACTGGGTCGCAAACATACCTACGCCACCCGTTGCACCAGTTATGAGAGATCTTCTCCCAATTAAACCAGAGGCTGCATCGATGGAGTGAAGCGCTGTCAGTCCAGCAACGGGAAGAGTCGCCGCTTCTGCGTCGGTAATATTTTTGGGGATAGGAGCAAGATATTTCGCTGGTATTGAGACTAATTCAGCCCAACCTTCCATCCGCGTTGAAAACCCAACCACTCGGGTACCAACTGCGGGGCCTGATCCATCGACTGCCGCCATCTCAACTACCCCTGCTATATCCTACCCAATTTGCATTTTATTATCAGTGGTATTTTTTGCTCGGTTCAACTCACCTCTATTCATTGAAAACGCTTTAACGCGAACGAGCGCCTCGTTAGAAAATGGTCTTCGCAACTTGATATCCCTTATGCTAAATACATGTGTATTTCTGGGCGATGCGACCACTGCTCGAATTTTGGTCTCAGGGAACATATTGCTCTTCCTCTTTTTTAATTTTCTCACGATTGCGCGTTCATTAATTACAGTTTAAAAGCATAAAAAGTATATCAAATATCCGAATGCGGAATAAGAATTACTTGGAGAACGTGTAATGGCAGCCTACCAATACATTTATGTTATGAAAGGGTTGTCGAAAACCTTTACGGGTGGCCGTGAAATTTTAAAAAATATCCATCTTTCATTCTTGCCGGGAGCAAAAATAGGTGTTCTTGGTTCAAATGGAGCGGGTAAATCAACCTTGCTGAATATCATGGCGGGAGTTGACAAGCAATTTACTGGTGAAGCTTGGGCGGCAGATAATGTAAAAGTGGGTTATCTAACCCAAGAGCCCCAACTTGAAGCGGGGAAAACTGTTTATGAAACAGTAATGGAAGGAATGGGAGAAACTAAAGCGATACTTGACAGGTTTAATGAGGTGAGCGCAAAATTTGCGGAAGAGATGACTGATGACGAAATGAATGATTTGCTAGCGGAACAGTCTGAACTTCAGGAAAAAATAGATAATGCTAATGCATGGGATCTCGATCGGCATATTGAAATAGCTATGGATGCGCTTCGTCTTCCTCCAAGTGATGCGGACGTGGGTCCTCTGTCGGGCGGCGAAAAGCGTCGGGTTGCATTATGCCGGTTGTTACTCTCTTCCCCAGATATGTTGCTGCTTGATGAACCAACAAATCATTTAGATGCAGAATCTGTTAGTTGGTTGCAAAGATTTCTTCATGATTTTGCTGGTACTGTAGTCACAGTTACTCATGACAGGTATTTTTTGGATGAAGTTGCTGGTTGGATACTTGAGCTTGATAGAGGGCAGGGAATACCCTACGAAGGAAACTATTCGGGCTGGTTGGAACAAAAACAAAAGCGAATGGAGCAAGAAGGCCGTCAGGACGCCTCTCGTATGCGATCCCTAGCTGAGGAATTAGAGTGGGTGAGGGCTTCCCCGAGGGGACGACAGGCCAAAAGCAAAGCTCGATTAACCGCGTATGAGGAACTTTTGGCCCAAGGTCAAGAGAAAGCCATCGATAATACTAAAATAATGATACCAGCCGGTCCTAGGTTAGGAGATTTAGTTATTGAAACTGACAACCTCGTTAAAGGTTTTTCGGATCAGCTTTTAATCGATGAACTATCTTTTAGTCTACCGGCAGGCGGGATAGTTGGGATAATTGGTCCAAACGGCGCAGGTAAGACGACGTTGTTCAGGATGATTACGGGGCAAGAAGAACCAGATAACGGATCAATCAAGGTGGGGGATACGGTAAAGTTGGGCTATGTCGACCAGTCGCGAGATAACCTGAATCCGAAAGCTACTGTCTGGGAAGAAATATCTGATGGGTTGGATGAAATCGAGTTAGGTAAAAGAAAGATGCAAAGTCGCGCTTATTGCGGCCTATTTAACTTCCGTGGACCGGATCAACAAAAAGTAGTAGGACAGCTTTCTGGCGGGGAAAGAAATCGTGTTCATCTTGCGAAGATGCTAAAATCGGGCGCTAATCTTATTTTGCTGGATGAGCCCACCAATGATTTGGATGTAGATACGTTACGCGCACTAGAAGAGGCATTGTTAGATTTTGCCGGGTGCGCTGTGGTAATCAGTCATGATAGATGGTTTTTAGATAAAATAGCCACACATATTTTGGCATTCGAGGGTGAGAGCCAAGTTGAATGGTTTGAAGGCAATTATCAGGCTTACGAAGAAGACAGACGAAGGCGTTTGGGGGTGGAGGCGGATCAACCAAAACGCATTAAGTATAAACCTATCGTTAGAGCCTAGCTGCAGGGCTACCCTCGTTTTTCGAGCTTTGCTAAACTTTGTCGCATAGCCTTGATTAGAGCGGAGATGCTATTTCCATTTCTTTGAAGAACTGAAGCGTATTCATTGCGCTGAGTAACACCCATGCTCACACCTTCAATAACGACATCTACAATCTTGAAAGAATTTCCGTCTGGAACAAGCCTCCAATTTACACTGATATTGACATTGGATTGATTAGGGTCATAAATTCTCGAAAGTACAAAAATGTATTTGCGTTTGCCAATTTTGTGTCCGACAACGCTTATTTTCTGCCCTGAGTAATCTGTAAACTGTCTTGAATAGGTATGCTCAACCATAGCTTGGAATAAACTTAGATATTCCTTTCTTTGTTGGGGGTTAGCCAATCTCCAATTTCTACCCAGAACAAAACGGGCTATCCAGGGCATGTCGAAGCCTTGATTCAATAATTTAGCTATTTCACGTCTTCTATCTGATGATGACAGTGACGTATTGGTAGCTAGTTTCAATGCTTCTGAACTTAAAATATCTATAAAGCGCTCGGCGCGAACTCCAGATTGATTATCACTATAAGCCGGTAATGGTAACCAGAGAATGGCAAAGAAAACCAATAGTTTCAATCGGCTTTGCATCACTCAGACTCGTTATTTTTTTTCGAAGTGGGAGGCGCTAAATCGGCTAGTTTTTTTTCTTGGGTAAATGTTAGGTGATCATCAAATAACTCGCTGGATCCTTTTCCTGACAAATTAATTGGAACCCGGCCATTATTTATAGCAGCCTGCCTCTGCTGACGATAAATTGTTCTTACTTTTGCATAAGCATCCAAAGAGCTTGATCTAAGGTCATCAATCTGATCAAAGTTTTCAGATCTAAAATTTACCGCGGATATTATATTCTTAGAGGCAGTGTAAGGAAATCTGGCGTTGAGTGAACCAATATGGGAAAAAGGGTTCAAAAAATGATCAACAATTCGTCCTACAGCGTCGCGGACACTGGATGGTCCTAAAAAAGGTAGCACGATATAGGGGCCGGCTGGTATTCCGTAAAGGCCCAGAGTTTGACCAAAATCCTCTTTTCTATATTTCATATCAAAATCGGCTGCGGCGTCGATGAGTCCAAAAGATGTGGTATTCATAAAGAAACGCATCGAGTCACTTTGTGCCTGTTTTAAATCGCCCTGCATTATATCGTTTGTAATTATTGTAGGGCCTTGCAGCCACTTCAATACGTTACTTACGCCGGAACGAATCGGATCAGGAACGCTGTTTTTGTAAGTTATAGCAGTGGGTCTTAGGATGCCTTGGTCCAGAGCATCATTGAACTTGAATATAGTTCGATTAAGGGGTTCAAACGGATCATTATTTGATAAATTGACTGCATTATTACAACTCGATAAACCAAGACAAATTGGTATAAGAAGGAGAGATAATCGCCTTACCACGCCTAAATTTATAGATACGCAAAGATTACGCAATTGATTATCCAATGATCATTTAAAAAGTCGTTCCTAGGATCGCCGTACATAAATATTCTAAGGTTCTAAAAAATAAAGAGAAATAGCATGATCAACACCTACATCTCATTTTTAATTTCTACCATATTTTTATTACCTGTGGCTAGAGATACATGCATCTAATAGGGATCAAAGATCTCTTGAGCTTTGAATGTAAAACCGTTGGTACAAGGGTTTTGATATTATAGGAAGGAAATAAATTGGAATTTGTATGACTGCTATGAACAGCCATAGGTCTTCACCAAAAGGACCACTTACTATAGGAATTAATAGAGCTAAATTGCGGCTGCCGCTTGCTAGCGCTAGTGCTCCTCCTGTTTTCCTTTTAAACCTATGGAATATTAATGCATTCAGTATTTGTGATGCAGCACTAATAACTATCGCAACGCTTATAAAAAGGGGTAATTTTTCTGGATTATTTTCTAAAGCATCATGAAACCCACCCATTATGGTTACAGCAAATAATGCCATCAGAATAACAATTATGCCATCGGCAGATCCTTCGCTTTTTGTTGCGTGTTTCTCCCCAACCAACCAGCGCAAGCCTTGCGCAAGAAAAAATGATATAAAAACGATACAGACTAACTCTAGTGCCATTGAGGTGGGGCTTAACCCAAGGTTTGAACCGATAAGCAACGAAAGAACCAGTGGGAGAGTTATCGTGAAAAGCAGCGTCCCGCCGATCATAATTAATAGTGCTGCCGCCCCGTCAAGCCCGATTAAAATAGCAAGGCCTGGCATGGAAACTAATGGCGGACATGCACTCCAAGCGACAACAACTGCCAATAAACCAGATGGGATACCAATAAGGTAACCGATACTAAAAGTAAAAAGAGGCATCATTAATAAAAGCCAAAGAATACCTGCTCCTATTATTTTGAAGTCATGCAGCTTTTCCTTAATATGTTTTGGATTCAGTCGGTAAACTGAAACAACCAGCATCGCAATAACAACTGATTCAGCGATTGGTCGAGTGAGTTGCGTGAGGCTTGGATATAATAAACCTATTATGACTCCTATGGGCATAATAAGCGTTCCATGGCGGCCGATGAATCTGAGTAATTGATTAAAGTTTTTCATCATAAGGGTCCAATTATATGAATTTTGATCAATCATCCAGTTATTTAGAAAATAGGTTGTAATCACAAAGTAGAAAGATAATTCAATTTCAAAGATGTTTCTTTCATGTATCATTCCTAAAACCAGTAACTCGTGATATTATTTGGTAATCTGTAGCGATATAGTATTGCGGGGAGCTTACAGATGCTGCTCCGAGTGCTATTTAGTATGGAAAAGATGCGATGTAATGAACAAACATTTGGTGTTGAAGATTAAACGCCGCCTCTCCCGTACAGTTCACGATCAGAATATCTACCTTTCACTGATATCTTTGGGGGTTGGAGCAGTCGTCGCTTTTGCATCTGTAATTTTTCGCGATTCTATATCTTTTTTCCAATATTTGTTCTCTGTATCAACTCAACAAATTTACAGTGTTATGGGGGATAACTTTTCGATTTGGCTGGTTGCTGTACCTCCTATAGTTGGCGGACTGATTGTAGGTTTTGTAATTAAATATTTTACAAAAAAAGGCAGAGCTAATGGTGTTGCTGAGGTTATCGAAGCGAGTGCTATTGGTGGGGGTAAAATGAATATGCAAAACGGGTTGGTCTCGGCATTTGCAAGCGCCTTGTCGATAGGTTGTGGTGCATCTGTCGGCCGGGAAGGGCCTGCAGTTCAGTTAGGGGCGACTTTAGCGAGTTATGTGGGCGAGGGATTGAAACTTGATAGGAACCAATGCCGCATCTTGTTAGGTGCCGGGGCGGCTTCTGCGATAGCAGCATCCTTTAATGCACCGTTTGCGGGAGTGTTTTTTGCTCATGAAGTTATTATTGGTCACTATGCCCTCACAGCTTTTGCCCCGGTCGCGGTAGCTGCGATAATTGGCACAGTCGTGTCCCGTGTATATTTTGGTGACTTTCCTGCATTTACAATCTCGGGTCACGAAATAGAGTCATTTTTCGAATTGCCCGCGTTTGTTATTTTGGGTGTCGTCTGTGCGCTCATAGCGATTGTACTCATTCGTTCAGTTCCACTTACACAGAGGTTGTTTCGTTTTCTTAAGGTGCCGATATGGTTAATGCCTGCTATTGGTGGATTAGTAATAGGGGTTTTTGCAATATGGTTTCCCGAAATATTGGGTGTGGGCTATGAGGCTACCAATAAGGCTTTAAATGAAGATTATGGGTTTTCTGCTCTATTAACTCTTTTAATGATGAAGCTTATTGCTACCATTGTTTGCTTGGGTTCGGGATTTGTTGGTGGGGTTTTCAGTCCCTCTTTATTCATGGGAGCTATGTTGGGAGGGGCATTTGGAATCATTGTGGCATGGCCATTTCCTGAATTGGCCTCCTCTTTAGGTTCATATAGTATTACAGGAATGGGCGCTATGGCAGCGGCTGTATTGGGAGCGCCAATATCTACTACAATAATGATCTTTGAGTTGACGGGTGATTATAGATTGACACTCTCCGTGTTAGTAGCAGTTGTCGCTTCTACAATTATTACCAGGTCGCTTCATGGCCCATCATATTTTTTATGGATGCTCGCTCATCGGGGTGTGGTTTTGCAGGGAGGACATGAAGTTGGAGTATTAAATCGGCCCGATTTAAAATCTCTTATACGCCAAGATCATAGCATTTTGAATGGAGAGGACAGTCTGCCATCTTTGCGTGAAAGTCTTGTTTCCGCGGCTAATGGGGAGGTTTTCATAACGCAGGAAGGCAGGTTTTTTGGCAGATTAATGATCTCGGATATGGGGAAATTAGCTTTTGATAAAAAACACGATAAGCAAAAATCAGTAATAGATCTCGTAACTATCACTGATTTATTTGTTTATGAAACGGATACCCTGGAAAATGCGGTTGAGGTTTTTTCCGGGGGCGAAGATCCGCTTGTTGCGGTGCTGGATGCTCCCGATACTAAAAAAATAGTTGGGTGTTTGCATGAACGAGACGTTATAAGAGCTCAGTTAAGCTATGTTCGTCAATTAGAGCGGCTAAGGGAGGATGAGCATTAAAGCAAAGTGAGTAGCTCGTGTATCACGAAGTAGCTTTAATTTGCTAACCTCTTTTTTTATAAAGGATGAATTTTAATCTTAGGTTCTTCACATAATGCCAGGTAATGAAATAAAATCAGGACAAGCTACCCCAAAGGATAATACTCCAAAATATCTTGATGGACTGAATCCGATGCAATTAAAAGCGGTTAAAGCGCAAGATGGTCCTATTCTTGTATTGGCGGGAGCTGGAACCGGAAAAACCAGAGTTTTAACAACTCGTTTGGCGCACCTGATTGCTACCGGTGCAGCTCGTCCGTGGTCCATTCTTGCGGTTACGTTTACAAACAAAGCTGCACGCGAGATGAGAGAGAGGGTCACGAGTATTATAGGGCCTATGGCAGAACAAGTATGGCTTGGTACATTTCACGCGTTATGCGCCAAGATAATTCGACGCCATGCCGAATTACTTGGTCTTCAGCCAAACTTTACAATTTTAGATGCTGACGATCAAATTAGATTGATAAAGCAATTGATGCAGGCTGAGGGGCTTGATGATAAAAAATGGCCACCAAGAACTTTATCGGGGGTGATACAACGTTGGAAAGATCGTGGTCTTACGCCTGAAAAAATAAATGATGTTGAGGAAAAAGAGTTTTCTTCGGTTCGCCTCAAACAGATTTATAAACAGTATCAAGACCGCTTGCGTGTTTTAAATGCGGCGGATTTCGGTGATTTATTGTTACACTGCTTAACATTATTCAATGAAAATCCAGATGTTCTGGCACTGTATCAAAACCGGTTTGCTTATATTCTTGTTGATGAATATCAAGATACAAATATTGCCCAATATCTGTGGCTAAGACTTCTTGCGCAAGGCAGGCGAAATATCTGTTGTGTTGGCGATGATGATCAATCTATCTATGGTTGGCGCGGTGCCGAAGTTGGAAACATACTTAAGTTTGAAAAAGATTTTCCCGGTGCGGAGGTGGTTCGCCTCGAACAAAACTATCGCTCAACTTCCCGTGTACTGGCGGCTGCATCGAAGCTTATTTCGGTTAATGAAGGAAGGTTAGGGAAAACACTATGGACGGATGGTCAGGAGGGTGAAAAAATTATTGTACGCGGGGTCTGGGATGGCGAAGAAGAGGCACGCGTTGTAGGAGATCAAGTAGAGGCGTATCAAAGAAAGGGAACTTCATTAAGTCAAATGGCTGTTCTCGTTAGAGCGGGTTTTCAAACCAGAGAATTCGAGGAGAGGTTTTTAACCCTGGGGATCCCCTATCAAGTGATAGGTGGGGCTCGGTTTTATGAAAGAATGGAAATAAGAGATGCGATCGCATATTTCAGAGTTCTTACACAGCATAACGATGATTTAGCTTTAGAAAGAATTATCAACAAACCAAAAAGAGGCATAGGATCGGCAACACTCCAGACAATACATCAGTTGGCCCGTCTGGAAAAAGTTTCACTTTGGAGAGCGATTGAGAATATTGCACAAACTGATGAGATAAGACCTGCAGCTAAAAAGGCGCTCCAAAAGGTACTAGACGATTTTGGAAGATGGCGAATAATGTTAGATAGCAATAGTCATATAGAGGTTGCTGCCATCGTTTTAGACGAATCAGGTTACACAGAGATGCTTCAACTGGATAAATCACCAGACGCTCCCGGCAGGCTTGAAAACCTCAAGGAACTGGTGAGTGCGCTTGAGGAATTTGAAAACCTTAACGGTTTTTTAGAACATATAAGTCTTGTCATGGATAACGCAGAAAAAAATGAAGGTGATCAGATTAGTGTGATGACTTTGCACGCGGCTAAAGGATTAGAGTTTGACAAGGTATTTCTTCCTGGTTGGGAAGACGGAGTATTCCCCAACCAACGGTCGCTCGATGAAAATGGTGCCACCGGATTGGAGGAGGAGAGGAGGCTGGCTTATGTTGGCATGACCAGAGCCAGAGAAGGAATTGAGATAAGCTTTGCTGCTAACAGACGGCTCTATGGAACATGGCAAAGTTCTATTCCGTCCCGTTTTGTTTCCGAACTACCAGCGGATCAAATCGAGGATATGAGTGAGATTGGTCTGTATTCTGGAAATCAGCGTATGCCCTCCGAAAATCACGATGAATACCAATCGATAGATGATATTTTTGGAGGCAATCAGCAATGGCAAAAGTATGGTCCTGGCTTCGCCAGGCGCAAGCAAAAGGATTATATGAGTAAACCTTTAATCGCGGGAGAAGGATACGTCGTTGATCGCTCGCAACCAACCTTGTTTTCAAGTGATGAAAGGGTATTTCATCAGAAATTTGGAATGGGAACAGTTACTGCTGTAGATGGTGATAAGGTTGACATCAATTTTGATCATGCCGGAGCGAAAAAAGTAATTGCCAGGTTTTTATCCAAACCATGAGTGACGTTTGGCAAGTATCTATGAATATGCCAGCCGAACATGCTTTTATTTTTTCTGAGACAATAGAACCGTTTTTGGATTCTACGTCCATATTTGAGTTAGAAGGAACTCGAATGTGGGAGCTAAATGGATTTATTAATCGATCACCGGCAAGGAAGAATATCGAGGAAGCTATTGCTAGCATTTGTTTGCAATTAAAAATCTCTAAACCGAAAATTAAATTCGAGCTTCTACCTGAAATAGACTGGGTTGCCAGAAATAGGGAGTCATTCCCGGTTATAAGATATGGACGATTTATAATTCATGGATCGCATGACCGTTTTTTGGTTCCAAAGCATTCTTTTAAAATAGAGATAGAAGCAGGTAGAGCATTTGGTTCAGGCACCCATGGCACAACCGAAGGGTGCTTGCGTACTTTATCCTTTTTGAGGCGATTTGTTGCCCCAAAACGCATTTTAGATATGGGTTGTGGCTCGGGAATTTTGTCTATTGCCTCCGCTCGACTGTGGCCCAGATCTAAAATTTTAGCGCTTGACATAGACTCTGATGCGGTTGCAACAACCCGTGAAAACATAAAATTAAATCGAGTAAAACGGCAGATTGATTGTAGTAGAAACGATGGGTATCCAAAAAATTCACCCAACCGCAAAACTAAATTTGACATGATTGTCGCGAATATTCTTGCAGGACCGCTATTTGATATGGCTTACGATAGCAGCAGATGGGTTAATAAGGGAGGTTTCGTGATACTGAGTGGACTCTTGATACCTCAAGAGAGATATGTATTAGGTGCATTTCGTTCATGCGGATTAAGGCTATTCAGCCGTCAACATATTTCGGGGTGGAGTACTATTATTTTGCAGAAACCAAGCATAAGAAAATCGGCTATATTGTGATTGAAGTTTTGTGGGCAGACTAATTCTGTTTATTTTCTCCCCCAGAAGATTGAAGAAATATTTATGAATGATTTAAAAAGTAATATTGAAAAATGCCTCGCCAACTCAAACCTATCTATTAAGTGGGATGACATCGTATCAATAGTTGATGGGGTAAATGCGTCTTCTTTGGCGTCACACGATACAAGTTGGCTTAATATGTTGGGCTCTGAAATCGCGCCTGCGTTAGAATCATATCTCATTGAATTACTGGAAAGCCGCTCTGCGATGATGGTTGCTAAAGGTAGCAACGGAAATTCAAAAAAGAAGTTAACCGAACTTCGTAAAGCCTTAACCGAAATGAATGTAGATGGATTGATATTGCCTCGTGCAGATGAACATCAGGGAGAATATATCCCACCTGGCGCCGAGAGATTAGCCTGGCTGACTGGCTTTGACGGATCAGCTGGTTTCGCGATTATTTTACAGAAAACTGCGGCTGTTTTTACTGATGGCCGCTATACTTTACAGATACGTCAACAGGTAGATCAGAACTATTTTGATGTAGAGCATATCGTTGAAAATCCACCTATAAAGTGGTTGGAACAAAAAATGGCATCAGGGAATCGAATTGGATTTGATCCATGGCTGCATACAGCTGATGCTATCAGACAATTTGAGAAGTTAATAAACCAAAAAGGTGGGAAACTCGTTCCCTTAAACCTGAACCCAATTGATGCGATTTGGACCGACCAACCGTCAATACCATTATCCCCAATAGTACCGCATGATATAATTTATTCAGGGAAGTCCTCCATAGATAAAAAGACAATGGTTTGTGAAGAACTGAAACAAAATGATGAAGATGCCGTAGTCATATCTTCTCCAGAATCTATAGCTTGGCTTCTCAATATTCGAGGCTCGGACGTCCCAAGAACGCCGCTGCCACTCTCGTTTGTTATTTTAAGTAGGGATGGACGTATAAGTTTTTTTACAGATACCAGGAAAGTAACAAGTTTAGTTTCGGCTCATCTTGGAAATGAGGTTTCAGTTTTTCCGTTTAAGGATATTGGGAAACAATTGAACACTCTAATAGAGAACCAAATGAAAATACGAATTGATCCAAAATCAAATCCGACTTGGTTTGAGCACCATATCAAAAAGAGTAATGGTTTTGTATCCTATGGAGACGACCCAATCGTGTGTCTCAAAGCAGTAAAAAATCACGTTGAACTAGAAGGTACGCGTCACGCACATTTACGGGATGGAGTGGCTTTTGCTCGGTTTTTACACTGGTTTGATAAGAATGCATATTCGGAAAAACTTGATGAAATTACTGTCGCTGATCAATTGAAGACATTTAGAGAAGAGGGTGCGCTCTTTAAAGACTTGAGTTTTGATACTATATCCGGGTCGGGCCCAAATGGTGCAATAGTGCATTACCGTGTCAGTCCGGAGACGAATAGAAAACTGAAGAATGGCGATTTATATCTTATAGATTCTGGTGCACAGTATCTTGATGGAACGACAGATATCACAAGAACACTCGCTGTGGGGGATCCAGGCGACGAGGCGCGTGATCGTTTTACCCGTGTCTTAAAAGGGCATATTGCTCTGGCGACTCAAAAATTCCCGATGGGAACAACCGGTTCTCAGATAGACGTATTAGCTCGCGCTCCTTTATGGTCGATTGGAATGGACTTTGATCATGGGACTGGTCATGGGGTGGGTTCTTATTTGGGGGTGCATGAGGGGCCTCAGCGAATATCGAAAACATCAAGTTCCATCCCACTTGAACCTGGAATGATCATTTCCAATGAGCCTGGTTATTATAAGGAGGCAGCATATGGGATTAGGCTCGAAAACTTGATAGTCGTCCAAGTTGAAAATATCGATAATGCTGAGCGAGAAATGTTAAGTTTTGAAACAATAACCTATGCGCCGTTTGATAGAACAATGATCGATAAAAAATTATTGAACGAATACGAGATTGATTGGATAAATTCCTATCATGCGTCTGTAAGAAATAGTTTGACTCCCTTATTGTCGGAGGAAGTTGCATGTTGGCTTAAACAAGCAACAGCAAAAATTCAGTAAATTTTCTAAGTGATTTTAAATTTGGAGAGAATGATGAGTTACGAGACGATCCTCTACACTGTTGAAAATGGGGTGGCTAAAATTATGTTCAACCGTCCTGATTCTGGCCATTCTATAAATAGGGTGTTTGCACACGAGTTTATGAGCGTTGCGATCGAAGCAACAACTAATCCAGATGTCAGATGTATTTTGATTTCTGCAACGGGTTCTATGTATAGTTTTGGAGGCGACCTAAAGTTCTTTTCTACTGAAATGGATAAAATAGAATCAACATTATTAGAATTGACAGCTGTTTTGCACCAGGGAATTCAAAGGTTTCATCATTCAGGGGTTCCAGTTCTTGTTGCCGTAAATGGCATGGCGGCGGGTGGCGGATTTAGTCTTGCCCTTTTCGCGGACATTGTACTAGCGGCACAATCAGCAAAGTTTGTGATGGCGTACACTAATGCAGGACTTTCTCCTGATGGGAGTTCCTCTTATTATTTGCCTCGAGTCGTAGGACTGAGAAGAGCGCAAGAATTAATGTTAACAAATAGAATGCTGTCAGCTGAGGAAGCGCGGGACTGGGGTATTGTCACAACAGTGGTGAATGACGAAAATCTGATGGAAGAGGCTGAGAAACTCGCAAAAAAATTAGCAAACGGGCCAACCAAAGCTTATGGCGCGGTAAAGAAACTATTGTCTAAAACTTTTGAACAATCCTTGGAGACACAACTAGACGATGAGTCGCGTCATATAGCCGCTATGGCTGCTTCTGAGGATGGCAGGGAAGGCTTAGACGCGTTTTTGAACAAGCGGAATCCGTCCTTTAATGGGAAATAATTATCGAACCATAACATACAATTCCGCATCTAATTTAATCCCCAGTGACCAGAAAGGTCGCTATACACGGGGTTAAATGACCTTTTGACATGAGTGTCTTGTCCACGCACCAAAATCTACTCGGGATGGGGCTTTAGTATTGATGAACCATTTAGTGCATTGAATACCAAGTTTGCGCAACTGGTATATACTTGATGAATTTCATGATCTTGAATTCGATAAGTTTGCCTGGCTTGAGAAGCAGTAATGAATTGTCCAATAAAATGTCCATTTGAGAACATGGGACTATACATTGCCGATCCCATTCTCGCAGACTTAAGAATTTGTTTGAAGTCGGAATGTTCATCAGTATTGGATAGTAGAAGTGGTTTTTTGTGTTTTGCTACCCATCCGGGGTGTCCAACATCGTCCGGTATACATAGTCTATGCTGTTCCGCGGGAAATCCTTGTTCCGCAACGAGACAGCTTTCTTTTCTTTGCGGGATATGCAGAAAGAAACCAGCAACCGAAAATTGATGTTCATTTTTTTTTAGGTTCCCAGGTATTTTGGCTGCGGATGGGTCGCCTAATGTTTTAATTGCGGCAGCGCTGAAAGCTTTTAGTATAGTTTCAACATCATCTTCTGTTTGAGCATATGTTATTAATTGCTTGAGTTGCTCCAGATGAAGTGCACCTAGTTTTTTCGAGTTGGACACTATTGATACTGCCATTATCGATATTCCAAATAATTTAAAGTTTGAAAACCATGATATTTTGAAAAGCTTTGCGTTTAACGAGTTAATTTAGGATTGGATCAGATATATGAAGGACTAAGATAATTTATTATGTTTAGTTTTATAAGTGAGTTTCAACTACTTTGCTAATTTATAAACAAAGTGATGGAAGAAGGGGAGTTAGGGGTGACAAAAAAATGTCTGAGTCTGAAATTTGGGTTTACGGCAGCGGCCACTGCAACGACAAAACAATGTGGAACTGACGAAGAACGGTATTCTCAAATGTTGGCAGATTGCAAATTAGGTTATGATCTAGGGTACGACTGCGCCTGGGTTTTGGAACATCATTTTACTGACTATTTCCCCACCCCTAGCCCGACAGTTGTAATGTCTCATCTGGCGGCGGCATTCCCCGGATTATCTTTGGGGTCCTGTGTTTTGGTTTTACCTTGGTATAATCCCTTGCGACTAGCCGAGGAGATATCCATGCTTAGTCACTTTTGTAAAGGTGACCTTCACCTGGCATTTGGCCGCGGAACAGCCAAAATAGAATATGATGCCTACGATATTGATATGTCATCTGCAAAAGAGCGCTTCAAAGAAGCGATTGAAATTATCAACCATGCATTATCTGGAGAGCCTTTTGATTTTGACGGTCAGTTCTATAAAGTTGGTAGGAGAGTAGCCGTAAGACCGAAGCCCAATCGATCCAAAATCCATTTTTATGGAGCGGTTGGGAGTAGAGAGAGTGCCGCTGGAAATGCAGATATGGGCATGCCAATTTTATTAAACACCCAATTTCCGCCTCACATGTTACAAAAAGTTACGCAGGGATGGCAGGAAAGGGCTGATGAAGTAGGTTTTGTTTCCTCCGGGGATCGACCAATTTCAACCAATTGTGTTGTGGCCGATAGCGATGAAGAAGCTCGCGAGACGGCGAGGGGATATATGGCATCATTTTTTGCTCTTCAAGCAGATCATTATGAGGCTGATGCGGACCATTGGAAAGATATTGAGGGATATAAACAGTTCTCAAAGACATTTGGAAATTTAAGAAAGATGGCCGATCCAGCAAATTTAGATGGGTTCCTGGATAATCAGTTAATTGGTTCGCCTAGCACAATTGCAGGGAAATTAGAAGAATATAGGGACCTTGGTTTTAATCATTTTATTCTCAACTGTGCGCGTGAGGGTTGGCCGGCAGATTTAAGGAAAATTACGATGCAACGATTTGCAAGTGAAATAGCACCGGGATTTAAAAACTGAAATTTTGAGGTCTGATTAAAGTGGATATTAATTATAATAATCTCATTATTGAGCGCCGGGGCGAAATAGCAACGGTGAGTTTCAACAGGCCCAATCGGGCAAATGCCTTAAATTATGATTTAATTTATGAGATAGAAGCAGCGGCATTATCTTTTCGTGATGACATTGACACTAAAGTGGTAGTTTTCACCGGGATTGGAAAGAATTTTTGTGCTGGTGCTGATCTAGGTGACCCTGGGGCAGGATATTCCGGACCGTTAATAAAGCGAAGGAGACGCCGTAGAGTTGGAGAAAGGGCGATCCAGGCAATATTAGAGATGGATCAAATTACAATTTCAGCATGGAATGGGGCCGCCGCTGGCGGCGGTGGTTGCCTGGCAATGGCTATGGATTTTAGATTGGGGACAAAAGACAGCCTGTTATTTTTTCCTGAAGTTGATTTAGGTTTGAACTTAATGTGGAAGGCGATGCCTTTATGTGTCAGCTTGGTCGGGCCAGCGAGGGCCAAGAGGTTAATGGTTGGAGGGGAACGAATTACCGGTGAAAAGTTATTTGATTGGGGAATCTTGGATGAAATCGTTTCACAGGAAAAGTTGATGGAAAAAACCTACGAGTGGGCAGATTTTTACGCTGGAAAACCTCATATAGCTGCTCAAATGATTAAACAGAGCATTAATAGTTACGCAACTGCTTTAGATAAAGCGATTATGCATTCGGATGTAGATCAATTTCTTTTGGCCCAATCTACGGATGATCATCCGGTGGCAGCTTTGGCATACCGTGAAAAGAAGCGAGCAAACCTAAAAGGTGATTAGAAACGCTTAATCTTTTTTGTGATAAAGATACAAACGAGGTTTAGCTGAGGCAATAAGGAGAAAATTTATGAAATTAGGTCTTTCTTTCCCCCAAACAGAAATTGGAACTGACCCATCAAAAATAAAAGATTTTATGCAATCTGCTGAAGACCTTGGATATGACTTTGTAACATTTGTAGACCACGTACTTGGAGAAGAAGCACCACGTGGTGCCAGTTTTGCTGGAAACTATACTCGTGATTTCATGTTTCATGAAGTTATGGTGCTAATGGGTTACGCAGCCGCAGTTACAAATAGAATAGGTTTGGGAACGGCAGTGATGATATTGCCTCAGAGGCAAGCGGTTCTCGTTGCCAAGCAAGCCGCTGAGGTTGATCTATTGTCAGGTGGCCGTTTGCGGTTAGGTGTTGGTTTGGGCTGGAATAAAGTCGAATATGATGGGCTTGGGATGCCATTCGGAAATCGGGCCAAGCGTTTTAGTGAGCAGATAGACGTGATGCGCGAACTTTGGTCTCAACGTGTCGTAGAATACAGAGGAGATTTTCATAATTTCGATAGTGCGGGTATTAACCCAGAACCAATTCAGAGACCAATACCAGTTTGGATTGGTGCGATGAAAGAGGTGGCAGTTCGACGTGCAGCGCGCGTTGGCGATGGCTGGTTTATGTATCCACGGCAAGATCCAGGTGATGAAGCTCACGCTATGATCTCAACTTATCGCCAGGCAGCAGCTGAGGCAGGCCGCGAGCCAGATAGTTTAGGAGTGAATGCTACAGTATTTGCTAACCAAGGCTCTGGACCTGATGAATGGCGATCAATTATGGAAAAATGGGAAAGAATGGGTGTTAATGAATTAACGTTTCGCACCGCAGAATCAGATTTAGAAAATTTAGAGGCCCACATGAATGCTATTAAAAAAATGGCAGAGGTTAGATAGAGAGGCAAAAATAATGCAATTAGATCATGTTGTTATTAATGTTAGAGCAGATATGGATGCTGCTGAGATAGAATTTGGCAATCTTGGTTTTACTACAACACCGCGTGGATTTCATACGCTTGGTTCAATAAATCACTTAATGATATTTGAAACGGATTACTTAGAGTTGATAGGGGTTCCTGAAGGCGGTGAGACGAAGCGCGCTGATTTGCTGACTGCTCCCTTGGGGATCAATGGTCTGGTCTTCAAGAGCGAGGATGTTGACTTAACATTTAAGAAGCTGAAAGAGCTTGGGATGGATGGTGAGCCCCCACGGTCTTTTAGCCGACCCGTCGAAATTGATGGAACTATGGTCGATGCCAAATTTAGAACGGTATCTGTGCGGCCGGATGTTTTCCCAGAGGGGCGTGTTTATTTCTGTGAGCATGGCACGCCTGAACTTGTCTGGAGAAAAGAGTGGCAAAGCCATAAAAATAAAATTACAGCGGTGGCAGAAATGGTAGTAGTCACAACTACCGTTACTGAAACAGCCAAGAATTATGCAGATTTGGTTGGTAGTGAAGTAGAAATGCTAACCAATGGTGTTGGCGCTGTGGCCACTGCTGATATTCTTATTACCATCTGCTCACCAGCTCAATATCGTGACCGTTATGGAGAGTCGGCTTCAGATCTTGGTAATAGGAGCTCTATGTTTGGAGCTTTGGTCTTTACCTCTCTAGAGAATCAAAATGTTGTTAGGTTACCGGTTTATGACTCTGTGTTAGAATTTAAGAATTAGAAATAGAAAAATATGTCTAATGGCGATGTTGATAGTCTATTTGCTTCGCATCCGACTTGGATGGAGTTGGATGCGCACGCACTGCATCACAATTTAGTACAAATAAGAAAGCGTATTAATCCAGAGGTAAAGGTGATTGCTTCGGTTAAGGCTAATGGCTATGGCCATGGTATTTTTCCAGTTTGCAAGATTTTACAGGAAGCTGGGGTTGACATGTTAACCACCGGATCTTTTTCCGATGCAAAAGCTCTTCGAAAGGCGGGTATTAACACCCCTATTATAATGTTAGGAGGATCATTACCTTCCGGAATGCTACAGCTGATTGAGGCAAACCTAATTCCTACCATATATAATATGGAGGCCGCGAATGCGGCAGATGCTGCAGCTAATTCACTTCATTCCGATAAAAAAATACCTTTATTTGTCAAAGTTGATTGTGGCATGGGCCGCTTAGGGGTCAGTTTGAACAATGCAGTCACCTTTATAGAAAGAGTGTCAAAATTAAAAAATATATGGATACAGGGCCTATATACTCATCTATCTTTCAAAAATGATCGTGGAATGGAATTTGCTGAAAAAAGACTATCGTTATTTTATAATCTGGTCTCAGAACTAGAGAAACGTGGATATGAAATTCCTATAACCCAGGCGTTAGCAAGTTCCGCGATTACGGTGAGATGGAAAGATCAATGTAGTGCAATTTGTCCTGGCCATATTCTATACGGGTTGCCGTCCGTTAATTCATCTTTAGGTGAGATAAAGGAATTCCTCCCCGTATGTAAAAATATAAAGACGCGGGTAATACACATCGCGGATCATGAAAATGGACCAGCCATAGGGACAGGTGGGTATCATATCAATAGATCTTTTTCTAGGACATGTGTAGTTCCATTTGGCCTAAACGACGGAAACCGTTCGTCTCTTAACGGTAAAAAGCCTGTAGTTTTATTCAAGGGTAAGCGTTTGGGAGTCTTAGGAGTTTCTTTAGAGCATTTGACCCTTGAAATACCAGATGATACTGAAATCAATCTAGGCGATACTATTACTATCATTGGGCAGTCGGGAGACGAATGCATACACATGAGTGAATACTCTAGCTGGTTCAACACCAGCGAACTTGAGACTATGTTAACCCTCAGTAACCGTATGCCTACTGTTGTAATAAATGAAGATGAAGCGGCTTAGCTTCTAGCCATTATGCTCATAAACTAGTTCCGTAACCACCACCACCTGGAGTTGCTAGAGTGATCAGGCTTCCCGGTGGAATAATATGTTGCATTTTGGGGTCAATGACTTGACCGTTTATTTTAAGAATGCCCATAGCCCCGTCACCCCCTCCAGATAAACCTTTAGCTGGCGTTTTAATACGGTCGGCTAAAAATGCTAAGACACCGTCTGTTACCCCCGTATATTCTAATTCAACAATTTGCCCATCACCGCCATTGTGTTTTCCTATCCCTCCAGAGTTTTTCCTCAATGCTCTTTTTAAAATACGCACAGGAAGGCGATTTTCTATTTCTTCTGCGGATGTAGATGAAATATTTGAGGGCCAGCTGACACAGGATAGCCCATCAGCTTGTGCCGAAGCGCCCATTCCTCCATTGAAGAAAAACAAACCGGTAATTGGGATTCCTTTTTCGTTGGTTCCGCTAATATTCACGCACCAGATGGGAGAACCTGCACCTGCCAAAACACGTTGGGGAGCAACCTTTGATAATGCATCCATTATAAGTGCTGGAATATAGTGACCCGTTAGAACACGGCTTCCAACTGATGCTGGGTGTTGAGGGTTCACTATGCTTCCTTCTGGCGCAACAACCGTTATAGCCCTTAGTGCCCCGTCGTTATTTGGAAGCTCAGGAGCTAAAGCGGATTTGATGGCGTAGGACGTCATTGCTCGCGTGTAGCAGAGGGGACAATTGATTGCTTTGGCGACTTGTTGTGAGGACCCAGAGAAATCAACTGTTACGGTATCTTCCTTGATTGTTATTTCAACCATTATTTCAATTGGTTGTTCCGAAAGTCCATCAGTAGCAACTGATGCCTTATATGTGCCGTCTGGAAGATTGGTTATCTCTTGTCGGGTGGCAAGTTCTGTCCTTCGACAGACCGCTTTGGATAATTCGGATAAATCCCTGAGTTGATAGTCATTTAGAATATCATTTATTCGCTTTTCCATTATACCGAGTGCACTAATTTGAGCCTCTAAGTCCCCTTCTACCTGATCTGCTACGCGGACATTTTTCCGTAGTATGGTCATTAATGTTTCATTTACTGTGCCATTACTGACCAGCTTCAACATAGGTATTTGAAGGCCTTCCTCATAGACTTCCCTAGGCTCTGGAGATCTTATTTTACCCCCTATATCGGGAGCGTGTGCGGTACTTGCCGAAAACCCAATTAATTTCTCTCCATTAAACAGTGGTTTACAAACGCTTATGTCTGGTAAATGTCCTGTGCCGAAATATGGGTCATTGGTTATTAATACATCGCCTGGAGATAAGTTTTCTGATGAAAAATGGTTAATGAAATGCTTGACCGTATCTGGCAGAGTACCGATAAATGAAGGGATACTATCGGAGGCTTGCGCTAGAGAATTTCCAGTAGCGTCAGTTATTACACAAGAGAAATCATATGATTCTCTGACCACGGTGGAGAAAGAGGAGCGGAGCAGAGACGCGGCAGCTTCATCTGCTGCCGCAATGACCTTGTTCCAAAGTATTTCCAGGTGAATTGGGTTATCTATCTGAGTTGAAGAGAATTTATTTTCTTTTTTAATATCAATTATTTCAATAATTAAATTACCGACAGGGTCGACTTCGATATTTGTATTTTCTGGCAGTACTGTTGTAGATTGGCCTTCCTCTATGAGGGCGGGCCCTGTGATTTTTTGACCATGATTCAGAGCGTTTCTCTGAAAAACATTTACCTTCTTGTACGACCCATTTCCCGGTAATAAAATTTCTCGGTCCTTGTTCGAAACGTCAACTTTTATTGGGGTGCTTAACTTTGGTTGCAATTCGTCTATTATCGTTGCAGCCTGGGCTTCTACTCTTGCCGTAATAAACTCCACAGGGGTAGCATTAAAATAGCGTCCATAAGCTTTTTGATGCGTTTCATTAAATGCATCGTTTATAGCCTGCAAGGGAACGTCCGAAGAAAATGCCTTTGTAATATCGACTACCAGAACCGCTCCTTGTCCAGAATACCGTAACTCAGCTAAACGACGTCTCGAAATATTAGATGTTTTTATAGATTCTAATATGACTAAATCGGCTTCGTCTTCTAGTTCAGAAAATAAGTTTTCTAATTCGAGCGGTTTTATATCGCTTAAAACTTTTCCGATACTTATGCTTCTATCCACTCGAGCTGGAGCTAGAGTTAGTCCTAAGGCAGATCCAACACCGGCAGCAGGGGGAATGATAACTCTTCTAATTCCAAGCCGATCTGCTATGGCGCATGCGTGAACGGGAGCGGCACCGCCAGTTGCATAAAGTGTATAGTCTCTGGGGTCGCGTCCTTTTTTTGCTAAATGGACTTGCGCGGCCATCGCCATGTTTTCGCAAACTACCTCATGAATACCCAATGCTATTTCACTGGGTGATATTTCAAACTGATTCCCGAGCTTTTCCAACGCTGCAGCGGATTTTGAAGAATTTATGCTTAGAGAACCCTCTGAAAAACCAGAGGCATCTAAATATCCAAGGAGTAAGTCTGCATCTGTTACCGTCGGATCAGCCCCTCCCCGATCGTAACAAACAGGACCAGGAACAGAGCCGGCACTCTCCGGACCTGTTTTAAGAAGTCCTAGACTATCTTTTCTGGCTATGCTGCCCCCGCCCGCTCCTATCTCAACTAATTCTACAGTCGTTATACAGACAGGTAGACCGCTGCCAGGTGCGAAGCGGCGTTCCCTGGCAGCCTCAAAAGAGAAGGACACTTCGGGATTTCCATCATCGACAATAGCTAACTTCGCAGTTGTTCCACCCATATCAAACGCAAGTAGTCTATTCTCTCCTGCTTTTCCGCCTATCAGTGCCGCAGACAACGCGCCAGCAGCTGGGCCCGATTCCAGTAATTGGACTGGTACCCTTTTGGCTTCCTGTAAATGGGTCAATCCACCATTAGAAAGCATTAACATCAAAGATGCTTGAATATTTGAATTTTGTAAAACGTTATGCAGTTGGTTGATATATTCACTTGCTAGAGGTTTTATAAACGCATTTATTACGGCACTAGATGTTCTCTCGAATTCTCCGGGTTCACGACTAATATCAGAGGATAAAGTAGTAGCTAATCCTGGAAAATGAGAAGAAATCAACTGACCCGCTAATTGCTCATGAACGGGATTAATGTGAGAGTTGACGAAAGATATGGCGATTGATGTAACGCCTTGTTTTTTAAGTTTCGATATGGTCTGGATGAGGCCGGCTTCATCGAGTTTAGTAATAATTTTTCCTGTACTAGCTATACGTTCTGGAACCTCGCATCTTAAGTCCTGTGAAACTAAGGGTTGAGGAAAAGTTAGAAATAGGTCGTAGATGTCGTACTTACGCTCACGACGAAGTTCTAAAGTGTCCTTAAACCCGTTAGAGGTAACTAAGCCGGTTTTTGACCCCTTACGTTCAATCACTGAATTGCTAAAGAGTGTTGTCGCATGGACTACACGCGATATGTTTTCTCCACCTCCTATTCTTGGGAGCAGTTTGATTAAACCATTTTTTACGCCCATTTGAGGGCTCTCTGGAGTTGTGAGAACTTTCTCTGTTTCACACAATCCAGTTGATAAATTTAGGGCGACGAGATCGGTAAAGGTACCGCCAATATCAATGCCGAGTGTGTAAGAGCTGGTTGTTTCCATATAAATATCACACGATCATAAGAAATTAATAAGACCTGATAACTTTAATAATATTGAGCTAGTTCTTTGGTCAATAGATCTGTATGAGGATAATTTAGGGACGCTATATGCTTTAGGATAGATCCAAGTTGTTTGTCTCAATAATGTAACGCAATTGAACCGATGATCACTTGGTCAGAAATCGATCGAAAGTGGAGTTGAAAATGTCTATTCGGGTTAAGCGATTAACAGGAAATTTCGCGGCGGAAATTAACGAGGTGAATTTATGTGAAAAAATCTCCGAGCGCGATTTTTCAGACATAAAAACTGCCTTTGAAGAATATTCAATTTTAGTTTTTCCGGATCAACCTCTTACCGATGAACAGCAAGTTGTGTTTTCCCAAAGATTTGGAGATTTAGAAAACACAATAAACTCCAAGCAGCAAGGCGGTGCTGGTAAACCAGTGACGGTGCTTACAAATGTTGGAAAAAACGGAGAAGTTATTGCACCCGAAGATCGAAGAATGGTCTTCAATACTGGTAATCAAATGTGGCACACAGATAGTTCTTTTAAACCGATACCAGCAATGATGTCATTGCTTTCAGGTAGAGAAGTCCCGCCGGAGGGGGGAGAGACGGAGTTTGCCAGTATGCGTGCTGCTTACGAAGATCTAGATAATGATCAAAAAAGTGAACTCGAAAATTTGATATGTGTGCATGACTTTGCCTATTCCAGAAGTCTAATTGATACAAGTTTGTTGGATAGAGAAGACAAGTACGAATTACCGCCAGTCAGACAAGCTATGGTTCGGAAAAACCCAACAAACCACAGAAAAAATTTGTTTCTTGGCGCTCATGCCTCCTACATCGAGGGATGGCCCCTAGAAAAGGGTCGGACGCTGATCAAAAGACTCAATAAGCACATTACTGATTGTAAATATATTTATAAGCATAGCTGGAAACGCAATGATTTAGTGATTTGGGATAACCGATGTGCATTGCATCGAGGGCGGCCGTGGCAAAGAACGTATCGACGGGTTATGCATAGGACAACCGTTGTTGGCTCTATGACTGTTTAATCAAATCCACCTATCTGATCTTTATCAGAGTTTGTTTACAATAGATTGATGTTGTCTGTTAACGTTGGTTATGGTTGCTGGTTTTTGAGAGCTGAGAAGAAAAAGATCTGTGTAGAGGCAAGGATCCATTTATGGAATATAGAGATAGTTTAGCGGTGGATCTCACTAAATGGGAATATCAAGCCCCCGACACTCAAAAAGAAATAGCATATCACCGTTTAGAAGAAAAAATAGTACTGCTCGAATTTTCTCCAGGAGTGGTTGTTACAGAAAAGGACCTAGCAGAGTCTATTGGACTTGGCCGAACCCCTGTTAGAGAAGCTATTCAACAGTTAGCAATGGCGGGTTTATTAACTGTGTTGCCGCGTCGTGGGATAAAAGTATCTGATCTTGATGCGTGTTCAGTTTTGCGTCTTTTAGAAGTGAATCGTGGATTAGATGCACTGGTTGCGCGAAGTGCTGCCATGAGGGCAACCGCTGAACAAAGGCTTGAATTCTCTCGGCTAGCAGAGGAGTTTGATGATATTGCCGATAGAAACGACATAGCAGGTCAAATACGTGTGGATGGTGAATTTAATAATTTGTGTATGCTTGCAATGGGAAATGAGCATGCTAACAAGATGCGTCGGTTATTGCAGCCTATGCTGCGAAGGTTTTGGTTTGCGCACATAAAAAAAGCAGGTGATACACGAATGCCTTCAAAAATGCATGGCCAGGCAGCCAGAGCAGTTGCCGAAGGAAACGAGGATAAAGCTGTAGATGCTTTCACACGTATAATCGATTATGATAGAAGTTTTGTACAATCGGTAATATACAAGTAGGCATATCTGTTAATATTCCCAAAAATCGTTTTTTTGGTTAAATTAAATCTCCGTAAAAACGAAAACAGCTGGAGTTGTGTAAGCTTAGGATGTGAGCTTTTAAAATCGATTTGGGCATAAACTCTGTACTCCTGGATCTAAGGATATAATGTTGGAATACGTCCATTTCGTTCGAAAAAATATTCGATTTCTGGGTTTTGGTTATTTTACAGCCTTCATCTCCACATTTGGGCAAACATTTTACATTGCGATGTATAGTGGGGAACTTCGAGAGACTTTTAACCTCAGCCACGGCGAGTTTGCAAATGTGTATGCTATTGGAACACTCAGCAGTGGCTTATTATTAATTTGGTTAGGAAAATTGATCGATCGGATTGATCTTCGTTTTTATTCGATACTGCTATGCTTTGGGATGGCATTTGCATGCATGTTTATGTCTTTTGCAGAGGGTGTTGTGATGCTTACTGTTGCAATTTTCCTTCTTCGAATAGCGGGGCAGGGTCTCTTGAGCCAGGCTGCCACTGTTACTATGGCTCGATATTTTGACGATTACAGTCGAGGGCGTGCTGTAAGTCTCGCGGCCCTCGGTTTCCCTAGTGGCCAAGCAATATTTCCGGCAACGTCTGTTTTGGTCCTTTTATTGCTGCCATGGCGCGATGTGTGGTTTATTAGCGCTATAATTCTAATTATCCTAATACCGCCTATCTTGTTGTGGTTATTGAAAGGGCATGGTGCACGCCATGAAAAATTTTTAGTAACCGCGCAGAGAACTGAAAAGTTTGACGCAAAGGATAAACGGAGGCAGTGGACGCGTAAGCAGGTTTTGAAAGATAAACGCTTTTTTCTGGCTATGATGGCTATGATGTCCACCGCTTTCGTAATAACTGGGTTGAATTTTCACCAAGTGCATCTGACGGAAGTAAAAGGTTGGGATCTATCTTTTTATGCATCTTGTTTTGTTATTTATGCAATTTTCCAAGTCGCCATGTCGGTTGTCACAGGCATGCTTGTAGATAGATATGGGGCTCTCACACTAACCCCTTTTTATATGTTGCCCATGATTTGCTCCACGTTTGTTCTGGCATATTTTGATGCCTCGGCCACTGTGATAGCGTTTATGGCAATGGCAGGAATAACTGGAGGGGCGACCGCTACAATAATTTCGACTGTCTGGGCCGAACTTTATGGTGTTTTGCATTTAGGATCAATCAAAGCAATGGTTGCGGGAATACAGGTTATTGCCAGCGCTCTCGGTCCAGCAGTATTTGGCTGGTTAATCGATTCAGATATAGGGATTGAGAGCATCTCGTTTGCTTGCGGTATTTATTCGCTTCTTGGCTGTGTTTTGCTTGCTGCGTTATTCAAACCACGTTTATTGATATTCTGGAAACTTTAGTTTCCTTCATTTTATTTTCGGAAATACTCAGCAAAAGCCGTGACAGTGGTAGGGATATCTTCTTCATTAATATCTCGGTGTATCACCAAACGAAAAGTTGGCGGGCGTCCACCTATAAGAATACCTTTATTCTTTAAAAAAGCTTTTAATGGATCTCGATGTTGATCGGGAACCTTAATAAAAACCATATTCGTATTAGCCCCTCCTGGTTCAGTCTGAATATCTGGAATTTGAGAAAGCTCAGTTGCCAAACGTGAAGCTAATCGATGGTCTTCCGCTAGCCGATCAACCTGAGTTTTCACTGCAACCAACCCGCATGCTGCCAAAATACCTGCTTGACGCATCCCGCCACCCAGCATTTTTCGTGCTCTTCGAGCCTCTTTTATAAAGTTGGAACTTCCAGTTAAAACAGATCCGACGGGCGCTCCAAGCCCTTTAGAGAGACATAGAGATACAGTGGTAAAACCGCGAGTTAAATCTTTGGGAGAGCAGCGATTTGCGATTGCTGCATTCATTAAACGAGCACCGTCTAAATGAGATGATAGGCCATGCTTACTTGCAACATCGGAAGCCTTTTTCATGTAATCTGGCGATAGGGCCTTGCCGTTATAAGTATTTTCGAAACAAACAAGTTTAGTTCTTGGAAAATGTATGTCATCTGGCTTAATTTTGGCCTCTATCGAATTGATACAAACTGATCCGTCCTCTTCCACTGGGATAGTCTGTGGAATGATACCTCCTAATGCGGCGGTGCCTACTGCCTCCGACTTATAAACGTGATATGTCTCTCCAATGATATATTCATCGCCTCGTCCGCAATGAGTGAGGAGTGCAGTAAAATTTGATTGAGTACCTGATGTAACGAATAATCCAGCTTCAAACCCAAGTAGATCTGCGACTGTCTCCTCCAATTCATTAATAGTGGGGTCATCACCATAAACATCGTCACCAACCGCTGCTTCGGACATTGCTTTGTACATTTCAGCTGTCGGTTTAGTGACAGTATCACTTCGTAGATCAATCATTTGTTTCCCTTAGATTAACTTATCTTATCTTATACAACTAATGGGCAGCGTTTTTCTCAATCTCTGAATAACAAGATTATTTTTCAAGTCAAGAAGGAACCCCCATTCACGTGAATAGTCTGACCTGTTGTAAATCCGCCGTTTGGACCCACAATTAGATTGACTAATGCGGCTATTTCTTCGACATCTCCTATGCGTTGGATCGGGATATTGTTATTATTAGAACTTGTTGGCCGCTCTCCTGAAGATTTTCCGCGAACAGTATCAATCAGACCTGGAGCTATGCAGTTGCAGGTTATCTTATAAGGAGCAAGCTCTATCGCGAGAGAGCGCATCAAACCCTCTAATCCTGCCTTGGATGCCGATACATGACAACGGTTTGGTGTTCCGATATGATGCGACATCCCAGATAGACCAACTATTGCACCCTGGCCCCGTTTAATCATAAGTGGAACAGCAGCCTTAGTGAGCAGAAAAGCACCATCTAGAGCTACGGATAAAATCTCTCTCCATTCAATAAATGACATATTTAGAAATGGGGTTTGCCTTCGGAGCCCTGCATTGCAGACAAGTATATCCAGGCCACCGTGTTCCTTTTCTGTATTATCCATCATTCTCTCAACAGAGTCAGGATCTGATATATCAGCCATGAACCCTTTAGCGCTGCCACCATTTTTTTCTATCTCTTTAACGGTATCGAATACAAGGGCCTCGTCACTTCTTCCATTAACAATTATTGTTGCCCCCGATGCAGCCAGATCTAAAGCTATGCTGCGTCCGATATTCTGGCCAGCCCCGGTAACGAGTGCTATCTTTCCTCTCAGTTTAGTGGATCTCATATCATTCGCCCCAATAAAAAATTATGTTCCCGATTGTTAGGATTGTTTGTCTGACGTATATAGTTGATACTATATTACTCGGAGGGCAAATCCATGTCGAAATTAAAAATAGCCGTTATTCCTGGTGATGGTATTGGTTGGGAAGTGGTTCCAGAAGGAATAAAAGTTTTAGAAGCCGTTGGTGCTAAATACGGTCTCAGCTATGACTTTGAGGAATTTGATTGGGGCTGCGAACGTTATCATAAAACGGGTAAACTCATGCCGGATGATGGTATAGAGACGCTGAAACAATTTGACTCGATCTTCTTAGGCGCTTGCGGCTACCCGGGGGTTCCAGACCACGTTTCCCTTTGGGGACTTTTGATCCCAATTCGGAGAGAGATGAAGCAATATGTGAATTTAAGGCCTGTACGGATGCTGAGAGGTATGCCCTGTCCATTATCAAATAGGGGGCCAGAAGATATAAATTTCTGGGTTGTGAGAGAGAATAATGAAGGAGAATATTCTGAAATAGGGGGGAGACTTCATCGAGGGACTGAATATGAAGTTGCTGTTCAAGAATCGGTCTTTACTAAGTTTGGTACGGACAGAATTCTCCGATATGCCTTTGATCTATGCCAAAAACGCGACCTTAAGAAAGTAACATCTGCTACAAAATCTAATGGGATTATTCACACAATGCCGTATTGGGATGAGCGGTTTGATGCCATATCCAAGGAATACCCCAGCCTCAGCACTGATCAATATCATATCGATATATTGACCGCCAACTTTGTGTTACACCCGGACTGGTTTGACGTTGTGGTTGGGTCTAATTTATTTGGTGATATCCTTTCTGATCTTGGTCCAGCTGTCGCCGGCTCTATTGCCATAGCGCCATCGGCTAATATCAATCCAGATGGTGATTTGCCATCCATGTTTGAGCCTGTTCATGGCTCGGCCCCTGATATAGCGGGGAAAGGCATAGCTAATCCAATAGGTCAGATTTGGTCGGGTTCAATGATGCTGGAGCACCATGGATATAGTGATGCGGCAACAGAAATAGTGCGTGCAATCGAAGAAGTAGTGTCCCAAGGTGGTCCTAAGACGCCCGATCTGGGAGGTCAGGCAAATACCAAAGACCTCGGCGATGCGATAGCTGCAGCCATCAGATAAATCTCCTTGCCAGTCAAGATGCGATGGTTGTTAACTCTTCGAGATTTTGGTAACAAATAACATTATGGTTTTTAGTGAGTGTGTTTCATTTTCTTGCCGTGTCCCATAGCATGCACTTTTTTAACTAGCACTGGACACAGGACAGCGCCTGCTTTTTTAAAAATAAGGGTTAAGTTGAATTTATCGCCTTCGAGCAGAGGTTTTTTTAAGCCCATTAACATTATATGAAAACCGCCTGGTTGTAATTTAATACTACCGTTCGCTGGGATAGCGATTTGTTTTACCGCCCGCATTTTCATTATTCCCTTGTCGTTGACATGATTGTGTATGCTTGTCATCGCAGCGACATTTGTTTTAGCATCAATTAGATGATCATCGTTTGGGGAATGGTTGTGAATAGAAAGGTAGGCGGCGCTATTTTTTCCGTGGCCCGAGGATGCTCTCGCAAAAGCACCTTCTATCATTAATGAAGAGGAAAATGCGGACTCACTAATTAAAAAGCAGAATAATATAATTATTGACAAACGCAGAGAATTTTTCACTTTTCCAACCTATCCTTAAGTTTACATTTTTTGCTAATCATTAGGGTTTTTATTACACCTCTCATAGACTATTAAAAAGTTATTTCTGGTCTATTACCTTATAGTATATTTTAAAGTTTAAGTTGAAACCGCGTAATTGTTTAAATTCAATATTTCGTAACTTTTAGGAGCTCTAAATGGGGTCGTCAGGAAATATTTTTGATTTTGATACGCTGTCGCTGCATGCAGGACAAAAGCCAGATCCGGAAA
>QBVV01000008.1 GCA_003284265.1 SAR116 cluster bacterium AG-313-A07 | reverse complement strand
ATGGGTTGCTACGAGAACCTTGTAGGTCCGTACCTGAGTTGTATTCCGAGGTTTACATGCTGTCAACGGCTGCTTGCATGCGATTTGTTAAATGCCAGCAATTTAATGATATATAGGTTTCTCCGTGAAATTTCCTCATTATAAATTTAAATGATAACTATAATAAGTTTTCTAACGATGTAGGTTTCTATGCCTGTCTCACATAACTATTTTGCTTATTTTAATTGTTAAGGTAAATATACAAAACTATATGCCTTATCTATATAAAAAACTATATGCCTTATCTATATAAAAATATGGAGTCCTGTGTGGAAAAGAATCAGAATTTTCAAAGTTTAAAAGAACGACTTGATAGCAAAGAAATAATTGTTGCCCCAGGAATTTATGACGCTCTTTCTGGTCTTTTTGTGCAGCAGGCGGGTTTTGAAACCGTTTATTTATCGGGTGCTTCACTCGCTTATACAAGATATGGACGCCCAGATATTGGTTTGATTGGTATGAGGGAGGTAGCGGATGCCGTTACAGCCATAAGAGAGCGTATTGGCGTCGATATGATAGTTGATGGCGATACGGGATACGGTAATGCATTGAATGTGATTAGAACGATAAAGGAATTTGAGAGGGCAGGGGCTTCGGCAATTCAGTTGGAAGACCAAAGCCTACCAAAACGGTGCGGTCATTTGACTGGTAAATCGTTAGTTTCTTCAGGTGAAATGGTGGGTAAATTAAAGGCAGCTGTTGACACCCGGAGGAGCGAAGAAACGCTCATAATCGCTCGTACCGATGCGATCGCGGTTGAAGGGTTTCAATCTGCTTTGGATCGGGCAGAAGAATATCGTGAGGCAGGAGCAGATGTTCTGTTTATAGAAGCGCCCGAAAATAGAGACCAAATGATTAAAATGAATTCACAATTTAAAGATAGAGCCCCCTTGTTGGCTAATATGGTAGAGGGTGGGAAAACCCCAGTTTCAGGTGCTGATGACCTGGCGTCACTAGGCTATTCGATAGTAATATTCCCAGGTGGGACTGTCCGGGCTATTTCGTTTGTGATGCAAGAATACATGGCAAATTTAAAAGAGACAGGTTCAACTGCCAATTGGAAGAACAGAATGTTTGACTTTACAGAATTTAATTCTCTTATTGGGACACCGGAGATGCTTTCTTTAGGAGAGCAGTACGCGGATCAAAGAGATAGCAACATTGATTGATCCTGTAACACTTGCAGTTTTAAATGGTCGGCTAGAACAGATCGCCGATGAAATGGACGCCACTTTATTTCGGAGTGCTTTCAATCCTATTATCGCAGAAGCACATGACGCCAGTCATGGATTGTATGATGGGAAAACCGGCGAAACTTTAGTCCAAGGTAAATCGGGCCTCCCAATTTTTGTTGGTGCAATGTCTTTTGCAGTAAAAGCAGTTATTGAAAAAGCTGAAAAAGATGGTGATATGTGTGAGGGGGATGTTTATATCTTCAACGACCCATACGATGGCGGAACTCATTTATCGGACTTTCGTTTGGTAAAGCCTATATACCGAAACGGAAGTGTGTTCTGCTTCATAGCCTCGGTAGGTCACTATCATGACGTCGGTGGAAACGTCCCGGGTAATTACAATCCAGCAGCTACTGAGAGTTTTCAGGAAGGCGTTTTGATTCCGCCTGTTAAATTATATGAAAAAGGAAAGTTGCGTCAGGATATAATTGATATAATGCTCGCGAATTCAAGACTTCCTGGAAGTTTATATGGAGATTTAAACGGTCAGATAAATGCCCTAGAGTTAGGATTAAACCGGATTAACGAGCTTTTAGACGAATACGGTGACGATGTCGTTTTAAACGTAATGTCTGAACTACGACGACGAGCGAATAAATTGATGCAATCTTACATTGGGGAATTGCCAGATGGTGTATACGAGGCGGTTGATTGGCTGGATAATGACGGTATAATTGATGACCCATTAAAATTGGTGTTGAAAATTCGCGTAGCTAGAAATCAGATGACACTGGATTTCAGCGGTTCATCTCCTGCATGCCTTGGTCCTGTAAATATATCGAGGTCAACGACTATTGCCGCGTGCTACGTTGCTATGAAACATGTGTTTCCAGAAGTGCCAGCCAATTCTGGAGTGCTAGACTCAATCAAATTTATCATTCCAGAAGAGTCTATATTATCGGTAAAAGCGCCACGACCGGTAGGTGGCTACACGGAAACAATTTTAAGACTTATTGATCTTGTTTTTCAAGCAATGGCTGAAGCCGCACCAGAACTCACCAATGGTTGCGCATATGGAACCATAAATGCATTGTCATTGGCAGGCTATAGAGAAGATGGCCGACGTTGGGTGATGTTTTCATTTTTTGGTGGAGGGCATGGAGGTCATCCAAAAGGCGACGGGTTGAACCATGGTAATGCACCGATTTCAACAGCAACTATTCCTCCGTTAGAAATCCTGGAGGCAGCCTATCCGGTCATGTTTCGGCAATGGGCTTTGAGGGCAGATAGTGGCGGTGCGGGTAAAAACCGGGGAGGGTTGGGTGCTGTCTATGAAATTGAACTGCTTGAAAAATCGGCAGAGGGTTTCATTTTCGGTGAACGTGCAAAACATGCTCCGCCTGGTGTGCTGGGGGGTAAGTCAGCGGCTCTAAATAAATTTTATTTTGAACAGAGCGAGGGTGATTTAACCCCTCCTATGGGATCGAAGATGGTTGGAATCCAGTTAATAAATGGGCAAGCTGTCAGGCTAGAGAGCCCGGGTGGAGGCGGTTATGGAGACCCGCTAATGAGGTCTATAGACGCCGTAACGGAAGATATTCGACTTGGATATGTAACTCCTGAAAATGCTCAGTCAGAATACGGAGTGGCATTAGGGCCCGATGGAGAAATTGACGTTCTCACCACACAAGGAAAACGAAATAGAACTCCAAAATTTGAAACAGTGTCATGAGTAAAAATCTTATTATCGGCGTAGACGTTGGGGGGACTTTTACCGACGTTTTTATATTGGATGAGACCAGTAGTTCGGTTTCTGTAGCTAAAGTTCCAACTACCCCTAAAGATCAATCAATAGGGTTTCTTAATGGTATCCTGAGCAAGATAGATAAACTATCGAATGTTGCTACAATTATTCACGGAACAACCGTTGCTACTAATGCTTTATTGGAGCGGAAGGGCTCAAAAACTGGCGTAATAACATCTAAGGGTTTCAAAGATGTTCTTGAAATGCGTCGGAGAGATCGTCCTAATACCTGGGGCTTATGGGGTGAATTTAAACCCATAGTTCCTAGAGATTTGCGATTAGAGGTTAAAGAGCGGGTCTTGGCAGATGGTACAGTTAGAGAATTTGTAGATATTGATGAAATAAAAGAAACAGCAAAAAAATTATTGGATGAGGGCTGTGAAGCTCTATCTGTCATATTTATTAATTCCTACGCAAATGACGAAAATGAAAAAGTGGCTAAAGACGCTATTCAGGATATTTGGCCGAATGAATACGTCACTGTATCAAGCGAAATTTTACCAGAGATAAGAGAGTTTGAGAGGGCGTCTACATCAACATTAAACGCGGTCTTACAACCCGTTTTGAGCCATTATCTTGGGACTTTGGAAGAGACACTCACCCAAAAAGGTTTTTTGGGGCAAGTATTGATAGTACAATCGAATGGCGGTGTTATGTCTATCAATAATGCAAAAGCTTTACCGATAAAAACCGCCTTATCAGGACCTGCTGCAGGCGTCATAGCTGCATCATATATTGGAGTAACCGCTGGTTATCCAAACATCGTTAGCTGTGATATGGGAGGAACAAGCTTTGACGTTTCTTTAATATCAGACGGTCAGAGTAAACTCGCAGCCCAGACATCGATTGATTTTGGCATGGTGGTACGATCGCCCATGGTGGAGATCATTACTATTGGTGCTGGTGGTGGTTCAATTGCCAGAGTTGACGCTGGCGGTCTACTGCAAGTTGGTCCAGAATCGGCCGGCTCGGACCCCGGGCCGGTTTGTTATGGGTTGGGAACAACAACGCCCACTGTGACAGATGCAAATGTCGTTCTGGGTAGAATAAATCCAGAAAGTCCAATCGGTGGGAGATTAGAGCGATTGGATGTTGATGCTGCCCGTGAAGCGATCAATTTTCACGTAGCCAAGCCTCTAGGAATAGACGTAATGGATGCGGCGGAGGCAATATTGAAGGTTGCCAATGCAAAAATGGCTAGTGCAATAAGGCTTGTGTCGGTCGAGCGCGGGCATGATCCAAGTATATTCGCTGCGATGCCATTTGGCGGTGGTGGAGCCTTGCATGCAGGTGCCCTGATTCGCGAGGTCGGCTTGTCTTGTGCTTTGGTGCCACGTTTTCCCGGCATAACTAGCGCTCTTGGTTGTGTGATAGCAGATATGAGGCATGACCAAGTTCAAACTATTAACAAAACATTGGATGATCTAGATATAATTTTATTGGATGAAGAAATAGTTCGAAGAAGATCTGAAGGTCATGCTGTTCTTGACAATGCAGGTGGGATTTTTGACAGCCGTGTAGATCAAATTGAACTTGATATGCTCTATGTAGGTCAAACCCATACTATCTCGGTTGTTTTGCCGGTATCAATTGAAAATGGGACGAGCAATGTTACAAAAAAAGTTATTCAGAAGGCTTTTGATGAAAGTTATAGGCTTCAGTTTGGGCGTTTATTAGAGGGGTTGGGGATAAAAATAATGAACGTAAGAGTCGCAGTAATAGGAGAGCGACCGCGTTTTGATTTATCCGTCTTGGCTCCCTTAAAAAATGCGAAGGTTGAAAATGCCATAAAAGAAAAGCGACAAACATATATAAATAAAAATTGGGTGGACATAACTGTATATAGCAGACTTGACTTGCCAGTTGGAGCCTCAATCGATGGTCCTGCTATTCTCGAACAACCAGACACTACGATATTTTTGGAGCAAGATGCGACTGGGGTAGTTGATAAATTTGGGAATTTTCGAATAGTGATAAAACCATGACTATTGATTTAAAGACATTAAACTTGCAAAAAACAGCTCTGATTTTATGCGATCTTCAGAATGATTTTTTGCATCCGGCAGGAGCGTATGGAAGAAGTGGTGTTACGTCTCCAGAAATAGCGTCAGTTCCCGGGCGAATGAAGGGTGTAATTGATGCTATGCGTAATGTGGGATGTTCGATTGTTTCCACACATTTTACGCTGGTTTCAGGGCGCGATGGAGAACCATTAATATCGGATCATCTCAGAGCAGTGAGACCATTTTTGGCAAAAGGTGATTTCCAGTCAGGGGGGTGGGGCCATGACCTTTTTGGTCTCTTGAGACCAAGCGATGAAAAAATAGAAAAAGTAGCATTTTCAGCATTTTATATGAGTAGATTAGAGTGGTATTTGAGAAAAATAAACGTAGATACTTTAATTTTTTCAGGGATTGTCACAAACGGTGGCGTGGCTTCGACCTTAAGGGATGCACATGTGAGAGATTTTTCTACAATCTTGCTGGCTGATGGATGTGCGGCATTTGATATTCACACACATGATACAGCAATAAAAGCCTTAGAACCCGTTACAACGATAACCAGTTGCGAGGAGTTTATCTCAGGTATCACAATATGAGCAATGTTATACGGTGTTGTCATTGTCAATTTGACATAAGCATACCGGTGGTCGTCATTGGGGCGGGAGCGGCCGGTTTAATAGCTGGTTTAGCCGCGCATGGCAACGGCGCACAGGTATTAATAGTAGAAAGGGATGCAAACCCAAGCGGGTCAACTGCTTTATCCTCGGGGTTGATCCCCGCGTGTAATACGCGTTGGCAAGCCGCATCCAAAGTCGCTGATAATGTAGAAACCTTTTCCCGAGATATTAGAAATAAAAATAAAGGGGAAGCAGATGAGCTTTTAGTCGACAAATCATGTTCGGTATCGGGGGAGGTGTTACATTGGCTAGCAGATAATCATGGTCAAAATTTTGACCTGTTAGAAGGATTTCTCTACCCAGGTCACAGTGTACATCGGATGCACTGCCATCCTAAACGTACAGGTAAAGCACTCATAGATAGTCTAGTAACTGCTGTAGATAAGGCCGGCATAGATATTATGACTTCAGCTACTGTTACCGATATATTTGCCTCAGAAAGCAGCGACATTCGAGGCATTAGGATTTTAAGACCTGATGGTTCAACCGAAGATATAGGCTGTGAAAGTTTAATATTGGCTTGTAATGGTTTTGGGGGAAATCCAGGTATGGTCTCTAAATATATCCCAGAAATGGCAGGCGCTATGTACTTTGGACATCAGGGTAATTTAGGCGACGCTGTAAACTGGGGATTAGAACTTGGTGCTGCAGTCAAAAATATGGCAGCGTATCAGGGACACGGGTCTGTAGCTATCCCTCATGGGGCTTTGATCACTTGGGCTATAATGATGGAGGGTGGTATCCAATTAAATTCCAACGGAATTCGGTTCTCTAACGAACACGAAGGTTATTCTGAACAATCTATAAAAGTTCTGCAACAACCGGGGGGAACCGCCTGGAATATTTATGATGAACGTTTACATCAGCTAGGCCTTGAATTTGATGACTATAGGGAGGCCTTTGAAAGTGGAGCAATCAGACATTTCGCTTCAATTGATGAATTGGCCAATGGCATTGGCGTCTCTGCCGGGATTATCGCGAGTTCAGTAGAGGATATCAAAGCATATAAAACTGGAAAAAAGAACTGCCCATTTGGTAGAAAGTTTCAAGAAACAAGCATCTTAGATGGACCACCGTATTACGGAGTGAAAGTTACAGGCGCTTTATTTCATACTCAAGGAGGACTTTCGGTTGATACGCAGGCGAAAGTTTTAAGGAAAGATAATAGCGCTTTACCTAATCTTTTTGCCGCTGGTGGCGCCGCGGTTGGTGTTTCTGGGAAAGGCGTTGAGGGTTATTTATCTGGTAACGGCCTACTGATGGCAGTTAGTCTTGGGTATTTGGCAGGAAGATCAGCCGCTAATATGGTAAAATAAGCGTAAAAAGAAACCGTCCTAGAAGAGATCTAGGACGGTAAAGTTTTTACTTTAAAACAAATTAAACGGGTTTGAATGTTGGGACAGGGGCTCCATTCTCTTCTTCTGTTGGAGAAAACTTTAGTTCTACCTTTTGCCCAATTTTTAGATTGTCTAAATCGCAATCAATGATATTAGTCATCATTGTTGGTCCTTCATCCAACGTCACATAGGCTATCGCAAAAGGCGGTTCAGCGCGTCTTAGGACACTCCAAGAATAAATCACTCCCTTGCCTAGGGATTGGACTAGTTCTACATCGGAACTGCCACAATGTGGGCACATGCCTCTTGGATAATAATGCTTTTCACCGCACGAGTTACAGCTGCCTATCATCAGCTTATTGTCCTTGGCAGCTGACCAAAATTGCTCTGTGTCTGGGTCGGCTATAGGAGTTGGGAACACTCTTTTTTGCTCAGTCATTTAATTACTCCCGTTCCATTATCACTGTAGCACTGCCATGCCGAGTCCCGAGTGAGCCTCCAGTACCGTGTGCTAGTGCTAAATCACAATTAGGTACTTGAACTTTGGGGTGGGCCTCGCCACGTAACTGACGAACTGCTTCTATAACTTTAGTTAATCCACCCCGGTTGGCGGGATGGTTGTTACACAAGCCACCACCATCAGTATTGAATGGTAGTTTGCCAGTGCCGGAAATTAAATTTCCATCTGATACAAATTTTCCACCTTCACCTTTCTCGCAAAAGCCTAAATCCTCTAATTGCATTAGAACAGTAATAGTAAAACTATCGTAAATGGACGCATATTTCATGTCACTGGGTTTTACTCTAGCCTCTTCAAAGGCAAGCGGCCCTGACCAACGCGCACCCGAATAAGTTAGATCAATCTTACCGCCCATTTGATGTTTTGGAGCTTCTCCAGCTCCCAATACTTTAACTAAGGGACGTTTCAACGATTTTGCTACTTCAGGAGACGTGACAATAATTGCTCCACCACCATCACTAATTACACAACAATCAAGACGGTGAAGGGGGTCAGAGATCATTGGTGAATTTACTACCTCGTCAACTGTTACAACATTACGAAGCATGGCATGTTCATTATATTGCGCGTGATGTGAAGCCGCTACTTTAATCCATGCCAATTGTTCGCTCGTTGTTCCATATTCATACATATGTCGTTGCGCGCACATAGCGTACATATTCACAACCGTCGGGCCAAATGGAAACTCAAATGCAACATCGGGGGCCGATGAACCGTAATTTCTTGGGGCTGTTCCTGTTGCCATCCCTTCGGCACGTGGACGACCAGCTAGGGTAATAAGAGCGACTGAACATTTTCCCATCGCTATAGCCTCGGCCGCGTGCCCCACATGTAATACATAAGACGATCCGCCAGTTTCTGTCGCATCCATATGCTTGAGGTTAAGTCCCATGTAGTCTACTAAAGACAGTGGGCCAAGTCCGGGTGCATCACCTGCACAGAAATAACCGTCGACATCGTCTTTTGTTAGGCCTGCGTCCGCTAGGGCACCCAACGCGGATTCGGCATGTAATTGAGCTAGGGATTTATCCACTGCTTTTCTGGTTGGGTGCTCATAGACACCAGCGATATACGCTTTTCCGTTTATACTCATTGATTTAACAACTCCTTTTTTCTTCTTATAAGCTACCACTCCTCTGGGGACAATTACTAGCCTAGGATAGTGCTTTGAGAATCCGTATTCTGATAGTTGCATTTAATTTTAAAGAACTTTTATCAAAAGTTTGACGCCTATAGAAAGCCTGCCCAAAATAATAACTGATCGTCATTTGGAAATGCCAAATTTTCGCTTTGCTCTAATTTACCACCACCGTGGATTTTGAATAGATTTAAGCTGACTGGTAAATCTACTATCTGTCCTAATTCATTCTTTTTACGGGCGGGTTCAGAATTGGCTGCAATCAATAGTCGGCCACTTGGGTCAATTGAAAAAGTTCTTGGGAGTGAACCATTGGTATCGACTGTATCTATGAGATTAACTGTACCCGTCTCCTTATTTATTTTAAAAATGGCTATATTGTCCTCTCCATTAGGAATTATTTGTTCTGGGGAACGTTTATCTGCCAAGTAGGCTCTATTGGATACATAAACAAAGTTTCCATTAGGGTGAATATGAATAGCGGAAGCAGCTTGACGGACGCCAGGGCAAACATTTTGTGACAGGGTAGAAACTTTTCGTTCAATAATTTTATTGTTTGTATCTTCATTAATTCGCAAAAAATGAATTTCACTTTGTCTCTCCACAGCTAGATAAATCCAATTTCCATTTTGATGAAAATCCAAATGTCTAGCGCCAAATCCAATTCCATGGTCCGGTGCAATAGAGTTCTTAAATGAGAGTTTTCCATCCTCATAATCGAAAAATTTCAACGCGCCTGGTTGTTCAATTTGCCCTTTCAGTGGATCAAAGCCTCTACAAACAAGTATAACTTCCTTACCATCAGGAGTTGCCATTATTTGATGGCCAAATATACCTTCATCAAGATTGATATCTTGCTTTATTACTGGACCAATAGAACCGCCCTGATCAAGTCTATGAACAGAAACAAAACAAGGGTTATTATAAGCCACCAGTACGTGTTTTTTTTGACGATCGATTGATAAATGAAGGGGGCGATAAGGAAGGGTTACTGAATTGATGATATCTCCTACACTCCCATCTTTTGTATTTAGATTGCATGCACAAAGCTGATGCTTGGTGCCTTTATCTCCTGGACCGCCATCACTGAGAGCTAAATAAATAATACTTAAGTCCGGATGTCTCCATACATACTGAATATCTAACCCAAACGTCACTGAGGCATTTCGTTTTAGTTTTGCAGTATTAATATTGGCGTCAAAATGGATAAGTTGATCCCCTAAGGCTGCATAAAAGTTACTGGTATGCGCTGCGGAATTTTGAGCGTTTGGCATTACCCTGGTCCATTTTACATTAACAAGTATCTGTAAATATCGAATTCAAAAGCTGTCTTCAATTATTTAAAAAAATAGGTATCACGATTTTTTCGATTGATATGTTAATCAGCTTCACAAAAGTAGTATTACAAATCATCTGAGTATTTGGAATAGGGTGCGGGTAACTATGTAAGAAAAATCTAAAATAGAGAGAGTATTTTCCCGATTTATTTTTCGCACAGCGGGTTTGTAAATAACGGCGTTTCGGTCGAGCAATCTGTCCGTTGGTATTATGCACTAGAGTTAAAAATGTCTTGGGTGTCCGCTCATTTTTAGATTTTGCAGGTATTTTCTTAATCTAATTTAAACTGGTTAATAGCGTTGATGACTTGCAACTTTTTTAGATTACTATATGAGTCATTATGGAAAGATTTTAAAGATATTAAATATTAAAGGTTGTACCTATGCCCGATCAGATAATGTCTAATTCAAAAATAATAGGCTCGTATATAGAAAAAACCCCTGGTTCAGCGAAATTGGCAAGTGAGGCACAAAGTGTTCTCCCCAGCGGTATAGCCCACGACTCGCGCTATTTAAAGCCTTATGCATTATACATAGATAAAGCCTTTGGGGCGCATAAGTGGGACGTTGATGGAAATAGATATATAGATTATTTTGGAGGGCACGGTGCTTTATTACTTGGTCATTGCCACCCCGATGTTACCACAGCGGTCCAAAATGCTTTAGCGCTGGGAACTCAGTTTGGAGCTAATCATCCTCGTGAAGTGGAGTGGGCGGATCAAGTTATAAAGATGGTCCCTTCAGCCGAGCGTGTTCGGTTCACTTCGTCAGGAACGGAAGCGACATTGATGGCCTTAAGGCTTGCCCGTTCTTTCACTGGAAAGAATAAATTCATACGATTTAAAACACATTTTCACGGTTGGCATGATCATATGACGGCCGGTTATACGAGCCATTTTGACGGGGGAGCTACGGCGGGGGTAATTGACGGCGTAGCCGATAACGTCGTGCTTGTATCCCCCCAAGATATTTCAGAAATTAAGAGCGTGTTAAAATCTGATAGTGATATAGCTGCTGTAATTGTAGAACCTACGGGGTCTTCATTTGGAATGGTCCCAATGACACAAGAATTTCTCCAGTCGGTGCGCAAATTTACAGAAGAGCAGGGTGTAATTTTTATTTTTGACGAAGTGGTTACTGGTTTTCGTTGTTCTCCTGGAGGCGCGCAGCAAGCTTTTGATATAAAGCCTGACCTAACAACACTGGCAAAGATACTTGCCGGAGGACTTCCTGGAGGCGCAGTTGCCGGTCGTAAAGATATTTTAGACGACCTAGACTTTGAGCGAGCGGCGGCTCAAGGGAGAGAGAAAATTGGGCATCCGGGTACCTTTAATGCAAACCCCGTTTCGGCTGCTGCTGGTATAGCGGCACTTAAAATTATTGAGCAAACGGATGCTTGTGAAAAAGCAAATAGTTCTGCTGCAATATTGCGCGAAAACTTTAATAATATTTTAGAAAAACATAATGTTCCTTGGGCTGCATACGGTACATTCTCTGGTGTTCATTTATATATGAATAAAAATGGCCAAACTCTAAAACAATCAACATTTAATCCAAATGAGATAGGGTATGCTGATTTAAAAAACAAAGATAAGGACCTGGTTACGAAGCTTCGTTTAGCAATGGCAATTAATGGTGTGGACTTTAATAATTCACCAGGCGCTCAGTTGAGTGCTAGCCACACACAGGAAGATCTGGAATTCACCACAGAAGCATTTAACGAGGCTATAAAAATGCTTAAAAATGATGGTGAAATATAATCAATTAAATTAAAGCTCTAATACTCCAAAAATACCTAAATGCTTAAATTGTCGCACCCCCGCTCCGTTTTTTATAAGTCTCGAGAGCTCGTCAGGCTCTTGGACTAAAAATCCGGCGAGTTTGTGTATTCCATGCTGTCTCAATATCGGCGAAAACGGGGTTCCCGGACCAATTAAGCTGACATGCGCTGTCTCGACTAATTTTAGTAAACCAGGTAAGCTTCCATTGACCCAAGTGGATGCGGTAATTATGAGTTGTGTGCAGTCAGGTATTACGTTTGGCGCTTCATGCTCGGGAAGATCTCCCGGGCCAGGGTTTCTCTCTAATACGATAGCAGTTGGGAGTTTTTGTTCCAAATTGGGGAAGCGACCAACAACCACTATTTTTTCTTCTTTATAATGGCTTAAACTAAGCCCATTATCTTGGGTTAACTTTAATCCATAATGATTAGTGTTTGCATTGATCGCAGCGCATCCAATAGCACGCTCGATTAAATCGTCGGATTTTACAAGTAATGCGAGTTGGTAAAGTGAGTTATTATCAAATTTTTTTTGATATTCTTTGACTGTTGCTATCGACATTTTATTTTGAGGGTTGGCAACCAATCCAGTTCCGTGTTCCGCCTCGACTAATATCCAATAGGTTCCGATTGTAAGCCTATTAACTCTGCTGTCGTTGATGCAGGTTAGAAATCTGTTAAGACCAAGAATGGAGTTGCTTACCATCATTTAACGGTGTCACCGCTGAAATTGTATTATAGTCATGCCGCAAACAACTAGTCCTGCGCCGAATAGTTTGGTCAGAGTGATAGGATTCTTTTGAAAACCTATCACGCCAAAATGATCCAGTAACAACGAGGCACTAACTATTCCCAGAATAGTCACGGAGACATAAGCAGCAGCCCCCATTTTAGGGGCATAATTTAGAGCGCCGTAAACAGCAAAAGCACCAATGAAACCACCAAGCCAAGCCCACCATGGTGCGCTGGAAATTGTCTTAATGGATGGTAAGGGAACGCGGAACGTTATCATCACAATAAAAATAACAAGCGTCGCAATTGTAGTATTTGTAATAGCTCCAAGTAATGGGTGCCCCAGGGTTTTGGCCAAAGTGCTGTTTATTCCCGCTTGGACGGGTCCCCCGCAACCAATTATTAAAGCAATAAAAAAATAGCCTAAATAAGTTATAGACATTGTGCATTATCCAAATTTAATTCGATTTTCGACAAGTTATTTGAATGAAATTTTAATTGTCATTCAGCGGCGACATATTGATCTACTTTTTGAAGAGAGGCGGCGCTAAATTTTAATTCAGGGATTTTCCCAAAGGGATCTAATGCTGGGTTAGTGAGAAAATTGACAGCCGCTTCACTATAACAAAATGGTATAAAAATTACCCCATCAGGTACTCCGATATCACTTCGGGCCGAGAGTTCTATCGTTCCACGCTTTGTTGCTACACGAACCTTCTCACCGGGTTCTATGGACCATTTAAGAAGATCTGTTGGGCTAATATGGACAAATGGTTCCGGCTCAATAGCGTCGAGGACGCTGGCTCTTCTTGTCATAGCTCCAGTGTGCCAGTGCTCTAACAGCCGTCCGGTTGTAAGGATTAATGGAAAGTCCGTGTCTGGTTGCTCGTCGGGCGGAAGAATATCGCAGGGAACGAGCTTCCCTCGACCAGATTCTGTTGGATAGCCATCAGCAAAAATGATGCTTTCACCAATGGAATTCTCATCGGCGCAAGGGTATGTCACGGCGCTCTCTTTAAGTAGCCTATCCCATGTGATCCCATTTAATGATGGCATCATTTGTTGCATTTCAGAGAAGACATCACTGGGGTCTGAATAATTCCAATTCAAACCCATTCTGTTTGCAATTTCTTGAATAATCCACCAATCCTGTTTCGCGTGTCCTGGTGGATTAATCGCCTTCCTTCCCATCTGAACTCTGCGATCTGTGTTTGTGAATGTTCCGTCTTTTTCTGGAAATGCTGAGGCGGGCAAAATCACATCGGCGTACGCCGCAGTTTCTGTCATAAATATATCTTGCACCACCAAGTGTTTAAGGCGGGATAAAGCTTCTCGCGTGTGGTTTTGATCAGGGTCGCTCATCGCTGGATTTTCACCCATCACATAGGCACCCTTAACTTTTCCTTCATACATAGCCTCGGTGATTTCGACGACAGTCAGACCCTTTTGATGATCAAGCTGAGTCCCCCAAAAACTCTCCCATCTATTAATCTGGTTATCGTCTCCTACCGGTTTGTAATCTGGATAAAACATTGGGATAAGACCAGCATCTGATGCACCCTGAACGTTGTTCTGTCCGCGTAATGGATGCAAACCCGACCCAGCACGCCCAACATGACCACAAATCAATGCAAGAGAAATTAGGCACCGTGCATTGTCTGTTCCATGAGTGTGTTGAGACACGCCCATTCCCCAAAAAATTAAAGCGCTTTCTGCTTTCGCATAAATACGAGCCATTTTTCTAATAGTATTAGGTTCAATTCCGCAAATGGCTGACATTCGTTCAGGGGTAAATTCTTTAGTGCTGTTTTTAAGTTCTTCAAAGCCTTCAGTAAACCCATCTACATATTGCTGATCATACAAGTTTTCTCCTATGATTGTATTGATCATGCCATTCAACATGGCTACATCTGAGCTTGGCTTAAATTGTATCATATGTGTAGCGTGACGACTTAAAGCCTGTCCTCTTGGATCCATGACGATCAGTGTGGATCCCGCTTTGGTAGCGTTTTTAATAAATGTGGCCGCGACTGGATGATTTACCGTTGGATTTGCTCCAATTACAATGATCACTTCAGAGTTTTCGGCCTCAGCAAATGGTGCGGTTACTGCTCCAGAACCAATTGTTTCCATCAAAGCTGCGACCGACGATGCGTGGCACAAACGTGTGCAATGATCTACATTGTTAGTTCCAAAACCAGTTCTCACTAGCTTTTGAACTAGATAAGCTTCCTCGTTAGACCCTTTTGCTGAGCCGAAACCAGCTAACGCATTGCCACCATTTTGATCTCTTATTTGTGATAGACCCCATGCAGCCTTATGCAGAGCCTCTTCCCAAGTTGCTTCCCTGAAATTAGCAAGGGGGTCATTGGGTAGTTCTGCGGTTTTATGAGCGTCATCTCGCCGAATAAGGGGGACATTTAATCGTGCCGGATTATGCACATAATCAAAACCATAACGCCCCTTTACGCACAAACGACTCCGATTTGCAGGGCCTGCTCTTCCATCAACTGAGATAATCTCGTCATTTTTGATATTGAAAGTTAGTTGGCAACCTACGCCACAGTATGGACAAAGACTATCTACCTGACGATCTGGGGTTTTGGCTAATACACCATTTTCATCTAGAACTGTTTTTGGCATTAAAGCACCCGTGGGACAAGCTTGGACACACTCTCCGCAACCTACGCACGTGCTCTCTCCCATATCATCACCAAGGTCAAAAACAATATGAGCTTTGGAACCGCGGCCGGCCATTCCTATTACATCGTTAACTTGAATTTCCCGGCAGGCTCGAACGCACAAACCACATTGAATACAAGCATCCATATTGACGGCAATAGCTGGATGACTTGAGTCGCATTTAGGTGTTGTATGTGCTGGGAATCTGCTGGAAGATGTCGTTGTTTTTTCATTAAAGTTCCAGAAAGTGGAATCAGGATCGTGGGCTACTTTCCTTTCTGGTTGATCTGCAGTTAATAGCTCTAGCACCATTTCCCTAGATTTTTTTGCACGCTCTGAGTTCGTTGAGATATTCATGCCGTCTGTTGGTTTTCGAATACATGATGCCGCTAACGTTCGTTCGCCTTCAATTTCTACCATACACGCGCGGCAGTTTCCGTCTGGCCTGTAACTATCAGCAGGCTTGTGGCATAAATGCGGAATTTCAATACCTAATCTATGAGATATTTCCCAAATAGTCTCGGTTTCATTCGCCGATACTGGATTTTCATTCAAAACAAAGTTAATGCGTTTACCCATATTTTTATTCATTATTCCCAATAAGTATCCACTACTTCAATACGATAGTATAAACCATGAAATCCATTATATAAATGAAATTCCCAATCACTCTAACTTATCAGGTTTCGTTGGGAAAAAATTTTAATACGGCTGTTAATGGATTGCTTGCTGCTTGACCAAGGCCGCAAATTGACGCGTCTCGCATCGTGGTTGCTAGTTCTGTTAATAATGGCTTGTCCCAATTCTCGTTTTTCATAAGTGCTACAGCTTTCTCGGTACCTACACGACATGGTGAGCATTGGCCGCAACTCTCGTCCTCAAAAAAGCGAAGTAAATTTAGGGCAGCCTCTTTTACTGAATCTTTATCTGATAAAATGACAACGGCATGGCTTCCGACAAAGCATCCGTAGCGTTCTAATTGCCCAAAATCTAAGGGCAAGTCGCCCATTTTAGCTGGTAAAATCCCTCCTGATGCACCACCCGGTAAATAGGCATGAAAAAGGTGCCCATCTAACATACCATCGCAGTAGTCTTCTATTAACTCCTTAACAGTGATGCCTGCTGGAGCCACTTTAACTCCTGGTTTCTTTACCCTTCCGGATACAGAATAACTTCTAAACCCAGGGTGTTCCTCTTTACCTTGTTCATTATACCATTCTGGACCCTTTTCAATGATGTCTCTAATCCAAAAAAGCGTTTCAATATTATTCACCAATGTAGGTCGATGAAAAACTCCCACTTGAGCCACGTAGGGTGGCCGGTGTCTTGGATATCCACGTTTTCCTTCGATAGATTCGATCATAGCCGACTCTTCACCGCAAATATAAGCTCCAGCTCCCCGCCGGAGGTGTATTCTTGTATGAGCTACTAAACCTTCGGTTTCTATACACGAAATTTCTTCTTCTAAGATATGACGGATCTCAGGATATTCGTCGCGGAGATAGAAATAACAATCCTCCGCTCCTACCGCCCATGCAGCTATTAACATTCCTTCCAATGTCCTATGAGGATCATTTTCCAGATAGAGTCGATCTTTGAAGGTTCCTGGTTCACCTTCATCACCATTCACAGCTAAAGCTTTTCTGCCATTATTTGCCCGAACTAAATCCCATTTTTTTGAAGTTGGAAATCCTGCCCCGCCCAAGCCTCTCAAAGCGGATTTTCCTAATTCTTCTATTAAATCCTGTTGGGTTCTTTGGCCTGACAGGCATTCTTTTAACACTTTATAACCACCCAACTTGAGATATTCATCTAACCTGATTGGATTTATTTCTCTGTGAGGCAGCTCGTTTGACAAAGCTGCTTTGGCAGTTGCAATTAGCTTTTCTGAGTTAACATTTTCTATTAAGTTATGTCCAACCGCGGCTACGGGAGCTTTATCGCAGGCTCCAATACAAGGAGATCTGACGACGCGAAAATCGTTATCTAGCGAAGTATTGAGATCGGAGAGAATGCGTTCTGCCCCGAACATAGAACAAGTAAGGCTATCGCAAACTCTCAACGTGATTGCAGGTGGAGGAGATTCATTTTCTCTGACAACATCGAAGTGTGCGTAAAAGGTAGCGACTTCATATACCTCTGCCATCGCCATTTTCATTTCATGGGCCAACGCAGCTAGATGAGCTAGGGATAAATGACCAAATTTATCTTGGAATAGATGTAAATGTTCTATCAGTAGTTCTCGCTTTCTGGGGCGATGTCCAAGCGTGTTCTTTACTTCAGCAAGCGCTGTAGGGTCAATCTGACGGCCCTTTAGGAAAGGGCGACCCTTGCGTCTTCCTTGGCCGCTCCCTCTTTGGAAATTTGTATTTCCTTTGTTTCCGGCAGAACCATTTTTAACTCCCCCAGGAGCTGAAATATCGGACATTCCAGTATTTCCATTCACTGTTTGGTATTTTGTTTAAAACTATTAACCTTACAACTAACTAACTCGTCTTGGAATTAAACCTCTGTATTAATCAATTTAGTGGTGGTGAGTGTCATTGTAAAAATGTTTATCGTAATAACAGAAAGATTTTTGACTAAATTCCGCTAAATCTTAAACTTTAATTTTAAATTTTATAGATTACATCGTCAAAGAGTGTTTTGAGCGCGTGACTTCCGAATTTTTTAAATATATCAAAAATCATGCTATAACTAAGGGGCAAATATCTAAATTGTCTATACAGCGTGCGTGAAATCTATGAAAACTATCTTAAGCGATTTAGCTTCAGAAATTGAGAAGCTGCCAGATTATTCGGTAATTGGTCGTGTCACTTCGGTTTTGGGTATGATGGTCGAGATTGGAGGAGTAGAGCGCGCCTTATCAATAGGAGACCGTTTGCATTTAAAGGGTAAGCGAGGGGATAAAGTTACTTGCGAGGTTGTAGGGTTCCGAGATGACCGAGCGATGGCCATGCCATTTAGTCCTTTAGATGGTATTGGTGTCGGGAGTGAGGCGGAAATTGGAGGCTCAGATCCGTTGGTGTATCCGGATGAGAATTGGCTTGGTCGAGTGGTAAACGCGATGGGGGAGCCGATGGATGGTGGGCCGTTGCTCAAAGAAGGACCGAAGGGGTACAAGATTAGAGGTGCTCCCCCTCCAGCGCATAAACGCGAGCGATTGGGAGGGAAGGTGGATGTTGGAATCAGAGCAATAAATACCTTCGTGACGATGTGTCATGGACAGAGAATGGGCGTTTTTTCTGGCTCCGGTGTTGGGAAATCTATTTTAATGGCAATGATTGCAAGGTTTACATCATCAGAAGTAAACGTCATAGGCCTAGTTGGTGAACGTGGAAGGGAGGTTAAAGAATTCATTGAAGATTATTTGGGCGAAGAGGGTTTATCTAGAAGTATTATCGTAGCCTCAACTTCGGATGAGTCACCATTAATGAGGAGACAAGCTGCGTATATGACCCTTGCGATTGCTGAATTTTTCAGAGATTCTGGAAAGAATGTCATGTGTATGATGGATAGTGTGACACGATTCGCCATGGCACAAAGAGAAATAGGATTAGCTTCGGGAGAACCTCCTGCAAGTAAGGGCTATACGCCCATGGTATTCTCTGAATTGCCAAAGCTTCTTGAGCGTGCCGGGCCAGGCCTTGAAGGTACGGGCACAATTACTGGATTATTTACTGTGTTAGTCGAAGGAGATGACCTAAATGAACCAATCTCCGACTCAGTACGCGGAATACTCGATGGCCACATAGTGTTATCCAGATCAATAGCAGATCGAGGAAGATATCCTGCCATTGATATTTTAAAGAGTGTCTCGAGAATGATGCCTGATTGTAATTCTCTACAAGAGAATGAGATTGTTGGTAAGGCTCGTGGACTGATGGCATCATACGAACAAATGGCTGATATGATAAGATTAGGGGCCTACCGCCGAGGCAGTGACCCCCTTTTAGATGAGGCGATTAAGCACTATCCTGGAATAGAAAGCTTTTTAACGCAGGAAAAAAATGAGAGGGTTAACATCGAAGAAGGCTATGCAAGTTTATCATCAATATTGGATTTTAATAATCCTCAAATTGAAACAGAATTAGAGTCTATCGAAGTCAATGATAAGCGGCGAACTGATGAAAGTTTGGAAGTAGATGATTTACAAACGAGTTAGAAGAACGTGAGCCAATTCGAAAAACTTGTTCGGCTGCGGGAGTTTGAGCTTGACGAGAGACGGCGCGAGTCAGGCGATATATTAAATGAAGTCAATATGTTGCAGGATGAAATGAATAGATTAAATGAAAGTCTAAAAGTTGAACAAAAGATAGCTTCAGAGTCTTTGGAGGCCCGATTTCTCTATAACGAGTTCGCAAGTGGCGTCATTCGCCAGAGAGAATGGTTGACCGCTGCCATTAGGGTGAAAGAAGAAGAATATGAAAGTTCGCGGGAGAAGGTTGCGCATGCCTACGGGGAGATGCGAAAAGCAGAAATTGTCCGTGATGAAGCGGTGAAAAACGAAAAACAAAGAGAGCAAACCCTAGAACAAATTGAAATAGACGAAATAGCACAAAATATTCATCGTCGAAAAATTAAATAATTATTTCAACTCCTAACCATCGGCATAGCAGAATTTATACAACGCTATTATCCTCAGAAATTAAACTGTTATTGATCTAGATTTATCGGGTATTTTAAGAATTGTAATGATAGCGATAACGAACATTAGAGCGCAGGAATAAAATACCATATCTGCTTTTCCCGCGTCCATAAGTGCTCCAGCCAAAAGCGGCATTATGGAAGAGCCAAGGTCTAGGCCAGAGTAAACAAATCCAAAAATGCGGCCCGAAGCGCCAGGGGGAGTGATTTTTCGAACCAACATATCTCGTGATGGCGCTGTTATACCGGAGAAAAAACCAGACAAAGCTAATGCAGGTAGCACAAAATATGACGAAATAAAATTACCGCCAATAATCACTAGACCAAGACTTGCCAGGGTAACGCCTAATATTGCAACAATTTGGTGTTTTTTAACCTTATCTGCGATCACGCCCCCGGTAAGAATGCCAAGGGCAGATCCTATTAAAAATGCCGTGAGGGCTGCCGTAGCGCTTTTAAGGGTCAATGCATATAGAACTTGTAAAGCGGATACACCAAAAGTTTGTATCCCAATTAATGCCGCTGCCAAAAAAGTAAAGAATAGAAAGCATGATATCACTGTTGATGAAAGCAAAGCGGTAATTTGGCTAAATAATGGGTCGGTTCTTTTTAAAGAATCAGAGTTCTTTGCCTGTTTTTCCGAAGAGTTTTCTATTAATAGTTCGCCACTAAGAAAAAACATTAAAACTATAATCAAGCCTATTAAACCCGCCAATACTGTTGCGGTGCGCCAATCCCAAAAACTGGTTAAGGTAACGATGAATATGGGGGCGAAGGCCCATCCTATGTTACCGCTGAAAGCGTGGATAGCATATGCTTTTCCGAGTCTGTTGGTGCTTATTTTATTTGTCAAAATTGACAGGTCTGCTGGATGAAAAACACTATTACCAAGTCCGGCTGTGATGGAAAAAAACATAAGACCCCAGAAACTAAAACAAAAGGCATATCCAATAACGCTTATTGACAGCAATGTCAGACCCAATAGAAGAACCCTGCGCGCACCGAACCTATCTACCAAAAAACCAGCTATTGTTTGTGCGATTCCGGAAGCACCATAAAACAGGGTAGGTAATAACCCCAATGCTGCAAAGCTGACATCGAAATCCAGCTTTAGTATTGGAAATAAAGGGGGAAGAATTAAATGGAAAAAATGACTTGAGGCATGAGCCGAACCTACAAGCCCCATAACTCTCAAATCGTGTCTGAGATTAGTTACCTCATTACTCATAATGTTCTATAAGCGGATAAACATTTATTAGCAATATTCAATGTTATCTGAATTCTGATTTGCTGTTCCCATTTACCGTGTTATTTTAGAACAACTAAATAGTTTGTTAAGTTTCTATCGGATTTAATCATGCCTTATATCACGTCAGCTGTTAGCGCCAAAGCAAGTCGAAAAGCAATAGATGTACATGGTCAAACTTACCACCTTAGTCCATATGTGGGCAGCGCGCCTTTGAGAGGTAGTTATATCCCAGGAAACGAAAAAAATGACGATGGTTTGCCGCAAGGTTTTCTCGTAGAACAGCCATCCAATTCGGTTACACCCCCTCACTTCCATGATCATGAACAATACCAGGTGTTTGTCGATGGGGGAGCGCGTCTTGGCAAACATTTAGCGAGTCCACTATCACTTCACTACGCCCGAGGGCATACACCTTATGGACCAATAACCGCGGGACCGTCAGGGGTTGTCTATTTCACCCTACGCGCCCGTTGGGATTCTGGGGCAAAATATATGCCTGGAGCGCGAGATAAACTAAAAAAAGTGAAGCGTAAGCATAGAATGGCGGCAGATATAGAGCTACCCAATTCAGGCTCTGTGTGCCAAACAGACAAAGTCACTCGAACAGAAGTCATGTCTTTGGATGATGATGGTACATGCGCTTATCTTTATACAATTCCACCCGAGAAAGTAACGCTAGTCGACACCGACAAGATAGCTGGTGGGCAATATGCTATTGTTGTTGATGGGTTCGCTGTTGGTGAAAAAGAGGACCTTACCAGGCTCTCAGGTTTTTATCGTTCACCTAGGGAACAGCCATTAGAGGTTAAAGCAGGCAAAGACGGTTTGGTTTTGTTGCTAATGCAATTTTCTAACACAGACCCAGCGTGAACCAGGATATACCTCAAATTGGCTTTGAAACTTCTGAGTTTGCCTTAAGAACTGAACGAGCGCAGCGTTTAATGAAAACGTTAAATGTTGATGGTTTATTGTTAACGACTGAACCGGAGGTTCGTTATTTTTCTGGTTTTCATACAGCCTTTTGGTTAAGCCCTACGAGACCATGGTTTTTGGTAGTGCCAAGGGAGGGGAAACCGATAGCAGTAATTCCTGAAATTGGCGGAACTAGGATGAACGAGACGTGGCTGGATGATATTGTGATGTGGCCTGCACCTAGGCCAAATGATGAAGGCATTACTGAGCTAACAGCAACTATAAAGAGATTGAAGAAGATAAGTGGTGTGATTGGGGTGCCTATGGGGACTGAGAGCCACATTAGAATGCCTTTTTCTGATTTCAAGAAACTTCAGGAAAATATTCGTGGTATTCAGCTTGTTGATGCCAGTCCTTTGATCCAAGAATTACGAAAAATAAAATCTGAAGCTGAAATTTCAAAAATTAGATATATTTGTCAGCGTGTATCGGAGGGATTCCTGGAGTTACCTAAAATTGCTAATCTTGGTGATGAAGAGAAGGAAATTTTCAGAAAATTCAGGATTGATTTACTTGCCAGGGGGGCAGACGAAGTTCCATATTTGGTTGGCGGGTCTGGGCCCAAAGGCCCAACAGAAGTAATTGGCATGCCCTCCGAGAGAAATTTAACAAAAGGTGACATGTTGATGATGGATACAGGTGCAGTATTTGATGGATATTTTTCGGATTTTGATCGTAATTTCTGTTTTGGTAGTGTTGATGAGACTGTGACTGCAGCTTATGACGTTGTTTATCGCGCCACGGATGCTGGATTAAAAGCGGCTCGGCCCGGAATTACTGCTGAGGGATTATGGAAGGTTATGGCCGATGTTTTGAGTGAATCTACCTCTTCGAAAAACGCTGTTGGACGGCTTGGACATGGGTTAGGGATGCAGTTAACAGAATGGCCGTCTAACATGAAAGGTGATACAACGTTAATGCAGCCTGGTATGGTTATGACGCTAGAACCCTGTATAGAATTTGCAGATGGACGGATTATGGTTCACGAAGAAAATATTGTTATAAGGGATGGTGAACCGGAATTGCTTTCAATCAGGGCTCCTTCGGAGATTCCTCTTATATATTGATGAACTCAAATCAATAGAAAAACTGGAGTTTTGTGTAGCGCTCTGTTTTAGAGTGTTGTTTAAATTGAGGTAATTTAATGAGTAAACATGAATTTAGGGTTGGAATCGAAGTTGGGGGGACATTTACTGACCTGGTAGCTAGCGACGGTTATCAAATGAAAACAGCTAAGGTCCCGAGTACACCATCAAAGCCAGATGAAGGCGCAATGAATGCTATTAGAGCAGCCGAACTAGATATCTCTCAAATAAAAGAATTAGTCCACGGTTCCACCGTTGCGACTAATGCTGTTTTAGAGAGGAAGGGCGGAAGGGTCTGTCTTTTTGTAACTAAGGGGACAAGAGACATTCTTTTACTGCAGCGCCATGATCGACGATCTATTTATGATCTACATTACAAAAAACCAGAACCTGTAGTTGCTCGTCATGATACCTACGAGATAAAAGAAAGAATATCTCCCGACGGCTCTGTTGTTCTGGACATTGATGAAGATCATGCCAGAGAGCAGATAAAAACCGCTCTAAGGGATGGACGCTTTGATTCTGCCGCCATCTGCTTTTTGCATTCCTATAGCAATTCGCGACATGAACGGCTTTTAAAAGAGTTAATACAACAGGAGTTCCCCAGTTTACCAATAACATGCTCGTGCGACGTAACAAGAGAGTTTAGAGAATATGAGCGTGCTTCAACAACGACATTAGCCGCATATGTTCAGCCCGTTATTGCGGGGTATATAAAAAGGTTTTCGGCGTCTTTAGCAAAGCAAGGCTTTAAGGGGCGATTTAGCATTATGCAGTCAAATGGAGGCAGAATGCCAGCGGAAGCCATGGCCAAAAATGCCATCTCTGCTCTTTTCTCGGGGCCAGCAGCCGGTGTAGTCGGCGCTATCCGAGGTATATCATCTGCGGGTTATGATAATTTAATTACTCTTGATATGGGAGGTACTAGTACCGATGTTTCCTTAGTTTCAGGCGGGGAATCCAAGCTTGCGCCGATGACCATGATAGATGGACTTCCTGTAAAAACTCCAGTTATTGATATAGCTACTGTTGGAGCAGGCGGCGGCTCTATCGCCTGGAAAGATGATGGAGGGCTTATGCGGGTTGGCCCCAGATCTGCTGGGGCTAGCCCGGGTCCCGCCTGCTATGACCGAGGAGGTATTGAGCCAACTGTGACCGATGCTCATTTAATTAGAGGCACTTTGCAAGCGGATAGTTTTCTTGGCGGAAAAATGAATGTCGATGTCAAATTGGCTCAAGACACATTTACAGAGTTGAGCGAGTTTTTTGGCTTACCGATAGAAGAAATTGCTGATAACACAATAAGGCTAGCTGAAGCTAATATAGTTAGAGCAATACAGCAAATCTCAACAGAAAGGGGCAGTGACCCAAGAGACTTCGTCTTGGTGCCATTTGGCGGCGCTGGCCCGCTTCATGCAGCCCGTGTTGCTGAAGATTTGAGCATTGAGAGGGTTGTTGTACCGCCGAATGCAGGCGTTTTATCTGCTTCTGGTTTGTTGTTGTCGGATCACATTCACTATCGAACAAGAACTCGACGCTTGGCCTTAAAGGATGAAAATATTGATGAAGTAAAAAAACTAATAGTTGGTCTTGAAAATGAAACGGCGGATTATCTAACGTCCCTCAATGTAGAGGGAGAGATAGAGTACGATAAAGTATTAGAAATGCGGTACGTAGGACAGGCGTTTGAAGTATCTGTTGATATAAAAAATGAGAGTATAAATGAACTTACGACTGCAAGATTATCCCAACTATTTGCGAGTGCGCATCATCAAATTTTCGAATTTTCTAAAGCAGAAGGGGATCCTGTAGAAATTATATCGTTTCGAATTGGGGCCAAGGTGAGCCCCGAGATCCTATTTGCAAACGAAACGCGGCTTCCGTCGGTTAACACGCCTGTGTCTAGACAAGTAAAAATGATAGAGCGTGGTAAAGAGCTCACAGCTGATTTAAAAGAAAGGGCGGAGCTGACATCTGAAGCTATTAATGGCCCAGTGCTGATCCAAGATACTAATTCCACTATTTTTGTTCCACAAGAATGGAAGGTTTCAAGGGATTCCGAAGATAATGTTATACTGATTAAGGAAAATTAGAATGGGTGTTTCTCCTGTAGATCAAGCGGTTATTACCCGAGCTCTAGTGGCTGCAGCAGATGAAATGGGCGTAAAACTAATCCGTTCTGCGCATTCCCCTGTAGTGCGCGAGGCACAAGATTGTTCAGCTGCAATACTGGATCGTGATGGCAGAGTAGTCGCACAGGCTGAGTTAATACCAATTCAACTCGGATCTATCACGCATACCTTCAAAGCTTGTCTGAAGTACCACCCTTTAGATACCCTCAAAGATGGAGATTTTTTAATAAATAATGATCCCTACTCAGGTGGCCAACACTTACCAGACATTTTTTTATTCACTCCGATTTTTTATGAAAAAACCCTCATAGGTATCACAGCAACAGTGGTCCATCACATTGACCTTGGTGGTGGGGCTCCAGGATTAAATCCGAATGCCGCCGACGTGCATGAGGAAGGAATAACAATACCGCCCAGTAGATATTCGATAGAAGATGATTGGAAAGGGGGGGCATTTGAAAGATTAATCAGAGCAAATGTTAGAATGCCTGACGCCACCATAGGGGATTTAAATGCGCAGTTTGCTGCAAATGCGGTAGGGGGAGAGCGATTAAAAGATCTACATCGCAAATTTGGTGGAAAAACCATGGTTTCTGCTATGCAAGAAATGCTAAATTATTCTGAACGACGGATTCGTGCAGCGATATCAAATGCCCCAGATGGCACTTTCAGCGGAAAAGCATGGTTGGATGATGATGGTAATGGAGGAGACCCGGTTCTTATAAAAGCGGAAGTGGTGATTAATGAGGACCAAATAATAGTTGATTTCAAGGGATCTTCTGAGCAAGTCAGGACAAATTTAAATAGCCCTTTTGCTTCTTCAGTATCGTCAGCAATAGCCTGTATTAAAGCGGTTCTTACTGATCCGGATATTCCCTTTAATGAAGGGGCAGAAAGGGCAATTAGCGTTAAAATACCTTACGGATCAATTTTGAATCCTAAACCTCCTGCCCCTGTCAGAGCAAGGCTGATACCTAGTTATAGAGTTGTTAATGCAGTCATGGGTGCACTATCGCAAGCTGTTCCAGAGCGTGTTATAGCTCCTGGTTTTGATACAACCTCGGTGTCGTGTTTGAGCCACCGAAAGGAAACAGGCTATAATATTTATCTTGAGATATTTGGCGGAGGATTTGGAGCAGGGCCGAATAACGATGGGTGTGATGCGGTAGACTCAATGTTATCAAATTGTTCAAATATTCCGATAGAGAGTATGGAGTCCGATTATCCATTTTTTAGAGTTGAGGACTATAGCCTACGGTCAACTTCAGGTGGGGATGGAAAAAATCGAGGCGGTATGGGCTTTCAAAGAATTTATAAAATTATAAAAGAGGACGTAACTTTTGCTACGTATGGAGATCGATTTAAAATTGCTCCTGAAGGAATAGAAGGAGGATTTCCTGGCGCAAAAGCTGAGACGTTTGTGGAGAGAGGTGGGCAAAAAATACAATTAGAATCGAAGCAACATTTTTCTCTGCTTGAAGGAGATCGCCTTGTGGTCAGAACAGGGGGGGGCGGTGGATATGGTGATCCTAAAGAGAGGTCAAGGGATCAGAAAAAACAGGACTTATTAAACAATTTCACAGGAAATATTAGCTGAAAGAGGAGGTGCTGATACCTGTTGTTTGTCACAGTGTTTCATAACCAAACTCTTCTGCGGCTTCCTGGACCTTTTGCAACAAATCCAGGGCGAATCCACGGGCAATAAAAATGTTGAATCTATTTTCATCAAGACAACAAATTAGCGCCGATAAATTAAAAAAAGTCGTTTGAACACAATGGTTAATTAAAAAGGCTTCTGGGTGAAAGTCTATTGCTGCCCCTTTAAGAAGAAGATCTCTTGTCATTGAGCCATCTATCTCTATCGATGATCTCGCGTGACTAAGGTCAACTATAGAGATCGAAGTTTCGTTTATCTGGCTTTTTACCAATGATATAAGATCTCTCGTCTCCGGTTCTATTATTAACCACCTATTTGGCCCAGTCCAAATGATACGCGTTTTATCTGATACGCTTGATGTGTTTGGGGAGAGTGGAACATCAAATTCAAAAAGATTTTTGATGACGGTCAGAAAATCTTTTGCGGGTGGCTCTCTGGTTTCAAGCTGAACGATCGAAAGTGGATGATTTTCTTTTATAAAAATTCCTGGCTCAGTTTTTATATTACCAAAACGGCCACTTTCTATCTGGCCAGCTAAAGCAGACAGCCGCTTTATTGGAGGAAGAATGTAAGTCTTATCAGCCATTTAATCGTTCCCCTTGTTTGTCGTAAAATACAGGGTCCACGATCTTAACTTCATTTGTCTCTCCATGGAGCGGACTGGTAGCCCAAACAGTCTCTCCAATTCTGTCAGTACCTCCTTTGATTAATCCAAGAGATATTGGGTGCTTTAATGTTGGGCTGAGATAAGCTCCGGAGGATACATGCCCTAATTTTGGCATTGGAAGGCTCGCGTTTGGATCCTTTACCAGAATTGATCCCGTCCTTATTCTCGATTTCCCATCTATTGGAATTAGTCCTACCAGTTTTGGTCGGTTAGGATCTATAAATCCTTCGCGGTTCAATAGCCTGCGGCCGATGAATTCTTTTTTAGAACTTATTAGTTTGTTCAAGCCGAGGTCATCAGGTGTCGTTCTACCATCGAGTTCACCGCCGGCCACATGACCTTTTTCAATGCGCATAATAGCCATTGCCTCGGTGCCATATGGGATAATGTTATCCGTTTTTCCTTTTTTCATAATACGCCGCCAAACATATTCTCCGTAATCAGCAGGTACATTTACTTCGTACGCCAACTCTCCTGAAAAGCTAATCCGAAAAATAAGAGCAGGGATACCATCTATAGATATTTGTTTTACCCCCATAAATGGTAATGCTTCGTTGGATAGATTCTTTTCATCAATAGACTTTTCAAGAACATCACGGCTTTTAGGCCCCGCTATAGCCATGGCTGCCCACTGTTCGGTTACCGACGATATTTTGACATCTAGATCCGGCCAATGAATCTGCAGGCAGTATTCCATATGACTCAGAACTGATGCGGCGTTAGACGTTGTGGTTGTCATAAAGTAATGATGTTCCGAGAGCCTTGATGTTGTACCATCATCAAAGACAATTCCGTCTTCGCGAAGCATTAGGCCGTATCTGGCTTTGCCGATAGCTAATTTAGTCCAGCCATTGGTGTAAATACGATTTAAGAATTCACCTGAATCTGCACCTTGTATGTCGATTTTTCCCAATGTGGAAACATCGACCATTCCCACGTTTCCTCGAGTTCCTTGGACTTCCCGTGTTATGGCAACATCCATATTTTCTGTTGTGTTGGTTTCGCCATTTCTAAGATAGTATTGAGGACGTAACCATTGTCCCGCATCGACAAAAATGGCGCCGTTTTCATGGTGCCAATTATGTATCGCCGATTTTCTTTTTGCTGAATATGATTGACCAATATCTCTTCCAGCAAGAGGCCCCATTGCAATAGGTATGTACGGGGGGCGGAACATGGTAGTTCCTACTGTTTCGATGGCTTCTCCTCTTTCCTCAGCCATGATAGCGTGCCCATTCATATTACTTGTCTTGCCCTGATCTGTACCCATGCCTAACGTGGTGTAGCGTTTCAAATGCTCGACGGATATATAGCCTTCTTGGTGCGCCAGTTTTATGTCGGATTCAGTTACGTCATCTTGAATATCAACGAATTTTTTTCCTTTTCCCGGGATCCGCCACAGCGCTTTGATCGGCGTTACAGTTGGTTCATCCGTTTTGGGTATAGAAAAGATTGTCTTTGAAAAACCTAATTCCGTTGCTAGTTGGCTCCCACAATTAGTGCCTTCGGTGACGCAATCTATTAAACTGAAGGCGCCGTTTGATGCCCCGGCTGGATATTCCGACTGGGATCTCACGCCAGGGATAAATGCTGCAATACTCGCCTCATACTGAGGCCTGCCTCCTGCATGGCAATATAAATGGACATTAGGGCTCCAACCCCCAGAAATAGCGAGTAGGTCGGCAGACATAAAACTAGATTGAGAACCTATACTCTTCTGATCAGAACTTAAAGAGGCTATATCGATACCAGTTAAGCCAAAATGACCATGAGTGTTTATCACCGCTGAGCCTAGGATAAGTTCTACACCAAGTTTATCGAGTTTTGTTTTCCAGAATTGATTAACGTGTGTTCTACTATCTACTACTGCGCGAACATCTATGTCTTTTTCAGCCAGGTTAACAGCAGTTTTGTAACCGTCATCATTGTTGGCGAATATAACAACTCTATTCCCCGGCTTGACTGCGAACTGATTAACATAGCGGCGAGCGGCAGAGGCCAACATAATTCCAGGTCGATCATTGTTTGAAAACACTAATGGTCGTTCCGTTGCTCCTGTTGCTATGATCACTTTTTGGGCCCTAATTTGCCATAAGCGTTGTCGAACCGAATGGGGGTCTGGTGTTGGTAAGTGATCTGAGACACTTTCTATGGCATTAACAACATTACTATCATAATAGCCAAACGCGGTTGTTCGTTGTGCTATGGTTACGTTTTTCATTTCCTTTAGTTCTTCCAGAGCAGATTCTATCCATTGAAATGCGGGTCTGCCGTCAATTTGATCTAATTCCCAGATTAATTGGCCGCCTAAAAGCTTTGAACTATCAATTAACAAGACTCTAGCACCCGAACGGCCGGCCGTTAACGCAGCGGATAGTCCGGTTGGCCCGCCTCCAATAATTAAAATATCGCAAAATGCATTTTTCTTATCGTAAGTATCCGGGTCTCGTGCCAAATTGGTCGAACCCATTCCTGCCGCTTTACGGATAAAATGTTCATAAAAATGCCAGCCTGGTATTCCCATAAATGTTTTATAGTAAAAACCGGCCGTAAATAATGGACCTGCAAGATTATTTATTTGCATAAAGTCAAAAAATAAATTGGGCCATCGGTTTTGACTTTTAGCCTCCAGTCCGTCAAACAGCTCTATGTTTGTTGCTCTTGTGTTCGGCTCGATTCTCGCATTAGTTCTTAATGCCATTAATGCATTCGGTTCTTCTGTGCCGGCTGTGTATATTCCCCGTGGCCTATGATATTTAAAACTTCTTCCAACAAGTTTTATGTTGTTCGCTAAGAGGGCCGATGCCAGCGTATCTCCATCATAGCCCATTAATGGTTTTCCATCGAACTTGAAACCAATCGGTTTAGATCTGTTTATTAAGCCCCCCGAAGAAAGCCGCCGTGTTTGTTGTTTATTTTTTTTAGAGAACATTATTTTTCTGCCTCGTAACTAAAAAGAAGATCATCCGAGGGTAATCCAGTTTTTAATACTTCATGGGTAACGGTATTACGCAGTACCTTTACGTAGCTTCTACAGCCAGTAATGTGTTGCCAGTACTCTTGATGAACTCCTCTGGGATTATCTCTGACATAGATATAATCGAACCACTCGTCATCGTTAGCAACCTCAGGATTAACAGGTCTTAACTTTGTTGCATCTCCAATGTAATTAAACTCGGAGTGATCTCGAAGTCCGCAGTAAGGACATTTGATGCGAATCATTTGTAAAACTTTCTAATGTCTATTCGGAACTGGGCCACCACCATTTTCATCAACAGAACGGCCTACTCTAAAGCGGTCAAAATTCAAACCAGCATTCAGCTCATGCGGGGCGTCATTTGCAATTGTATGAGCGAATACCCATCCGGACCCAGGGGTTGCTTTGAAGCCTCCGTAACACCAACCGCAATTCAGATAGAGATTATCGATAGGCGATTTACCGATTATAGGACTGCCATCCATTGACATATCCATAATTCCACCCCAATGCCTTACAATTCGTAATCGTGAAAGCCCTGGTATCATTGCTAATCCAGCCGTCACAACATCTTCTATCAATGGAAGGTTTCCTTTTTGAGCGTAGGAATTGTACATATCTATATCGCCGCCAAACACTAGACCACCTTTATCGGATTGACTAATGTAGAAATGACCTGCACCAAAGGTGACAACGTGGTCAATAATCGGTTTGAGTGGTTCTGATACGAAGGCTTGTAATACATGGCTTTCTATGGGGAGTTTCATCCCTAGTTTTGAGGCTAAATGGCCAGTGCTACCAGCGACTGCAAAACCAACTTTACCGCAACCAATAGGCCCCCTGGACGTTTCAACAATTTCTATATTGTTTCCTTTTGTTTTAAATCCAGTCACTTCGCAATTTTGAATTATATCAACGCCAAGTTGATCTGCGCCCCTTGCAAAGCCCCAAGCCACAGCGTCGTGCCTTGCTGTTCCCCCTCGTCGTTGAAGCAATCCACCTTTGATCTGAAATCTAGCAGTATCAGAAAAATCCAAGTAGGGGATCATTTTTTCAACTTGCCGCCTGTCTAACAGCTCCGCATCTATGCCATTTAACCTCATCGTGTTACCGCGTCTTGTAATGGCATCCATTTGGCTGTCGGAATTGGCTAAATTCAAAACACCTCGTTGACTAAACATTACGTTGAAGTTCAACTCGTGACTCAATTGCTCCCATAACTTAAGTGATTTTTCATAAAATAATGCGTTTTCATCAAGCATATAGTTGGAACGCACTATAGTAGTGTTTCGTCCTGTGTTACCTCCACCAAGATAACCTTTTTCTAAAACTGCAATATTTTTTATTCCATGATTCTTTGCGAGGTAAAACGCGCTCGCAAGGCCGTGGCCCCCTGCGCCAATAATTATAACATCATAATTTTTTTTGGGTTCTGGATCTCTCCAGGCGCGTTCCCAGTTCCTATTGTCGTTGAACGCGTTTTTTATTAAACTCAGAACGGAGTATTTACTCATAAAGGGACAGCCTATTTTTGATAAGTTTAAGTAACCGTACTTTTTATAGATATAAATTAGGTATGGATAAAAATATAGTTGTAACTAATGTAAGCTGTGGGATAAATAGTTGTTTAGCGGCAAAGGTAGCTTTTTATATGAAATTCATGTTCTGTGCAGACTTTATTTTTAATTCAGATACATTGTGAAACCTTGTCTAATACCACTAACATCGGTACAACGGATCATGGGAGACTATTCCTATGGTAGAGTTAGGGAACTTTAAACGTACTAAGATCACCGAAATACTCAAGCACGTGTTTCGTGATCGAGAAATTATTGTTCGTTCTGCTGGGAAAATTACGTATTTTTCTTTAAAAAGCTGGGTTCTGATAGTTTTACTTTTCACTGGAGTGGCTACAACCGGCTGGGTAGCGTATTCTTCGGTGGATTATCTGCGTCTAGAATCTCAGATCTCCGATAAGAATAAAGCAATTTGGAGCGCCCAAAATTCCTACAGTCAACTTTTAGATCAGGTGTCAGAATATAGACAATCAATAGTAAGTATTACTAAGGATCTGAAAGAGACACAATCAACGTTGCTTTCTCATTTTAAAAACGAAGAGATTGCAATTACGTCCATTTCTCAGGGTGTAAAAAAATCGGCAAATGGCAGGTTGCTACCCAGTGAAGAGAATAAAAAAAGAGAAGTTCTTGGCCAACAATTTGCACTCATAGGACAGGAACTGCGCAGGATGACGGGTAAAAATAATGCGTTGGAGAGCCATATCGGTAATCTTCGTGGAAACCTTGAAACTGTAGAAGCTGAAAAGGCTGAAATGGTTGCGGAAAGAGAGGCAATGGGTGATCAATTATGGTCATTAAACAACAATCTAGAAAATTCGCGTATAAAGACGGAGCAACTTAACAAAAAAGTAAAGGCTCTTGGTGCAAGCCTCCGGGCAGTAATGGTTGAGAAAGATCAAATTAAAAATAAAAATGAGGCTCTCCGTGCGAAAGTCGTTAAGCTTGAATCCACTAAGGAAGAGCAAGCTTTGCAACATGAGGCTAAACTTAGGGATATTTCAGGCCGGGCTTTGAAAAATATTCATCGACTGGAAGCTGTTTTGAACAGAACAGGGTTAAATTTAAAAGATATCGCTCCGTTACCAAAGAGTATGATAATGGGAATGGGGGGACCTTTTATTCCATACCATCCAGATATGAAGCATTCACATGGAAACATGTTGTTAGAATCTGAGTTAGAATTGCGATTAAACAGATTTGAGAAGCTAAGGGATACAGTTTCTGTTCTTCCATTGGTTGCTCCTGTTCGGAGTGGTTATGTTTCCAGCCATTACGGACGGCGTAAAGATCCGTTCAATGGTCGTTGGGCAATGCACCGAGGCATAGATTTTGTGGCGCCCTATAAATCAAAAATCGAGGCAACGGCCCCTGGTATAGTTAGTTATGTTGGCCGAAGGGGAAGATATGGGCGAACAGTAGATATTCTGCATCAACATGGATTAATGACACGATTTGCTCATTTGTATCGATATCGTGTGAAAGTAGGGCAGAAAGTTAAAATGGGTGATACAATCGCTTTATTAGGAAATTCAGGAAGAAGCACGGGGCCCCATGTTCATTATGAAATTAGGCATAATGGTAAGTTTATGAATCCGAGAAGATTTCTAAGGGCGGCGCGAAATGTTCAATAATTCAAAAAAAGACAATATAATGAAGACACCCGGATCATCAAAGGGAATCGCACCCTCGCTTTTAAGTTCTGATCTCACTATTACAGGAAATTTAGAGAGTGAAGGAGATATGCAAATTGATGGAACAATTGATGGGGACATCAAAAGTTTTACCCTTACAGTCAGTGAATCAGGAGTTATCAGAGGCACTGTCGATGCCGAGGAGGTAACTATTGCCGGAAGTGTCACGGGTCAGATAAAAGCTCGGCATGTTATTCTTGTAAAAGGAGCTAAAGTCATAGCCGATCTAATCCAGGACCGCCTCTCGATAGAGCCAGGTGCTTTTTTTGAGGGTAATTGCAGACAATATCCTGACGAGAATGAGCCGGAAGCTATTCAATTGGAATACGACGACCAGGCATAGTTGTCATAATGCTGAAATCAATTGAATTTGGGTGGTCGAGGAAATCCAGTTGGAGGCATCCTTCCAGCAGAAGCTCTTTTTCCTATCCAAGTATTAAGTTCAGTCTCGGTTCTTTGGCGCCCGCCATTCATATGCCATGACAAACCATCGCTGATATTGAAAGATTTTATGTCAGAAAGTTTCCCATCTTTATATTTTTGAAGAATTACGCCCTTACCTTTTGCTAGTTGAGGCAACTCTTCTTTTGAAAAAATAAGCAATTTTCTATTGGTTCCAACAACGGCAATACTGTCACCAATAACAGGAACACATATTGAAGCCTTGGTGTCACCAGAAACATTTAATACTTGTTTACCAGTTTTTGTCTGGGCAATTAAATCTTTCGACGCAGCGATAAAACCCCTACCGTCTTTTGAAGCAAGGATAAATTGCCCATCGGCTTTAAAGACATCTAGGGATATTAAACTGTGGTCGTTTGGGAGATCAATCATTAAGCGCAATGGCTCTCCATGGCCCCGGCCACGTGGGAGTTTATCTGCCATTACAGTATAACAGCGTCCGTTACTTGCGAATATCAGAATACGATCTGTTGTTTCCGCCAGGAGAATAGCGCCTAATGTATCGCCATCTTTAAACTTTAAGTCACTGGTATCAGATAAATGTCCTTTGACCGCTCGAATCCATCCTTTATCTGAACATATGATAGTTATTGGTTCCCGTTCTACGATTGCCTCAATAGGAATAATAATTGCGGACGGTGGTTGTCCAATCTCTGTGCGGCGGGGACCTAAAATAGAATTTTTGCCAAAGTCGTTTTTGATATTTTTTATCTCTGCCGCGATTATTTTCCATCGTCGCTTTTCATCATTTAAAAGAGCTTCTATATCCAATTTTTCAGCTGTCAACTCCTCAAATTCCTTTCGGATTGCTATTTCCTCTAATTTTCTCAGCGATCGAAGTCTCATGTTTAAAATTGCTTCTGCCTGATTTTCGGTCAGCTCAAAATCGTTCATCATTTTTTGTTTCGGATGATCTTCCTCTCTTATAATTCGAATAACCTCATCGATATTTAAAAAGGCTATAAGGTAGCCCGATAGCACTTCTAATCTACTTTCTATTTTACCTAAACGGAAATTAGAGCGTCTGACCAAAACTTCATGTCGATGGGCCAGAAAAGCGTTTAAGGCTTCCCTCAAAGACATCACTCTTGGAGTTTGCTCTGCATCTAAAACGTTTAGGTTTAAGCTAATACGGACTTCTAGGTCGCACTGCTTAAATAAACTTTCCATTAAGATAGCAGGATCAATATTTCTACTTTTGGGTTCTAAAACCAGTCTAAGGTCTTCAGCAGATTCATCTTGAACGTCACTTAACAGGTTCAGTTTTTTATTTTCAAGTAATTCGGCTAGCTTCTCCACTAATCTCGATTTTTGAACTTGGTAGGGAATTTCTGTGACAATTATCTGGTAAGTACCATTTTTTAGTTTTTCTATGTCCCAACGTGCCCTTAATCTAAAACTTCCTTTGCCAGTTTTGTATGCATCGATAATTGTTTCGGGAGTATCAACCAAAACGCCGCCTGTTGGAAAATCTGGCCCGGGGATATATCGGAAGAGAGTTTCAAATGATGCATTTGGATGATCTATGAGATGGAGGAGTGCATCACATAATTCTTCAACATTATGCGGTGGGATAGAAGTTGCCATCCCCACCGCAATACCTTGTGCTCCATTTGCGAGAAGGTTTGGGAAGGCGGCTGGTAGAACGAGAGGTTCATTTCCTTCTCCGTCATAAGTATTCTTAAAATCAACTGCGTCTTCATCTATTCCTTGAAGAAGACTCTCTGCCACGGCAGTTAATCGGGCTTCAGTATAACGCATGGCCGCAGCGTTATCCCCATCAATATTTCCGAAGTTCCCTTGCCCGTCAACCAATGGGTAACGCTGAGAAAAGTCTTGAGCTAGGCGGACCATAGCATCATATATCGCGGTGTCACCATGGGGATGGAACTTCCCCATCACATCGCCGACAACTCGTGCCGACTTTTTAAAAGCATCATCCGGAGCTAAGCGTAATTGTCGCATGGCAAATAATAAGCGGCGATGTACTGGTTTAAGTCCATCGCGCACATCCGGCAAAGATCTCGACATTATTGTAGAAAGTGCGTAAGCCAAATATCGTTCGCTAAGTGCGTCCGCAAATTTAGTTTCACTTACTTGCGCAGATGTTGTGTCCATTCTTCGCTCCTCTAGCATATCTTGTATATCTATATGATTTAGATTTCTAGTGGAAGTTGTTTAGTTTTTAGAGACTTTCTAACTATTTCGGCTTAAGGCATGCAGGCATTATAGAAAATATCGAGATGTCATTCACAGATTGAAAACCTGCGGCTTCTCGATTTTAATCTTACCACGAGATTTAGTAGAATTTTGATGAGATCGAAAAAGATTTATTTTCGATAAATTAGTGGGCTGCCTTTTGTGCTTAATCTCCATAGTAATCTAGCGTTATCTGCCTCAGGAGTTTCAGCAGCATCCATTTGCTCCTTAGCCCTATGCATGGTTGATAAAGTATCGAAGATCAATATATCTCCTTCTTCATAACGATGGGCGTAAACAAACCTGGGCTGCGTGGCATGAGATTTAAGCTGAGCAAGGAAACCTTGCGTCTCTTCTTCAGTCATCCCATTTATTTGGAAAGGGGAATGAGCTACCGCGTATAACGCCTTATGTCCTGAGACAGGGTGTTTTAAAACTAGAGGTTTTTCACAGATTTTATTGGTTTCTGCTTGTTGCTTCGTTCTGATCGGCACGGGCTCATGCTCGTCCTCATCAAATTGAGCGCGTCCATAATAGTGTTTAGCAGTTAATGTATTCACCTTAGCTTTCAGACTTGGTTCAAGGCTTTCATATGCTTGAACCATATCCGCTATTAGTGTTTCACCTCCTGTTTTAGGGATCTTTATTGCATGCAACATTGTTATGGTCGTGGGGTCCTCAATGTAGGAGCCGTCTGTGTGCCAAACTGCCGCGCCATTTCTAACAGCGTCGTCTTTATCTTTTTCTTCGGTGTTTCCAATCGCCATCATTTCGGGATATCCCGGCATGCGCAGATAATCTAAAACATGCCGTATCAAATCGCCCCATCTTTTGGCGAATTGATAATATGCGTCTTTGGTTATTTTTTGGTTTTTTATAATCAGGCATCGATGGTTATACAAAGCTTTTGTCAAATCTGACATTATCTCATCGGTTACATCTTTGGATAGATCTATCCCTGTAACTACTGCGCCGCATGCGCCTCCCGTAGGTTGAATATTAATCATATCGCTTCCGCCCTAGACCTGTCGTTATTCATTGTCGTTCCATAGACATCCGCTGCCAAACTTCCCACTAATGCCACTGACACTATTCATTTTTCTTCTGCTATCTTGCGGGTCGTGGCAGCCGGGAACGCACCACCTCATTGTAATGTTATTAGATATACGTTGAAACACAATTTTGTGCTACGCTAGAAGATATGACTAGGTAATCCTGTTTATGATTGAATTAATTTTTAAAAAGCCTTCATAGTAAAGACTTAAATGGTGTTTTGTTTTCCAAACTAACTGATGTCCATTTATCTGACATGTCGGATGATTTTTTATTGAGCGATAGATGGTAGAGAGCGACACCAGATTAAATTATCTCCTTCGAAACAGGGATTTCTTATTTTTTATAATAGGCAGATTTTGTAATGTCGTTGGAGTACAGATACTTACGGTGGCTGTCGGTTGGCACGTCTATCAACTCACAGGTGATCCGTTGGATCTGGGCTATATAGGACTTGCTCAATTTTTACCAGCTTTGTTCTTGTTTCTCATCGCGGGTTATGTGTCTGATAAATACGACCGAAGAATCATACTGTTTTTTTGTAATGTAGCCCATCTTGTTGTTGTTGTTATGCTCATGTTGGCGCTTTGGGGTGAACATAGTGATGTGCGCATAATCTTCGGAATACTTGTTTTACATGGAGCTGCGCGGGCATTTTTTCATACAGCTGGTCAGGCTATTTTACCTAATATTGTTCCGACGGAAGCTTTTCCAAAAGCGGTTGCCTACTCATCTTCTGTGAATAAAGCAGCCCAGTTAATTGGCCCAGCACTTGGCGGCGGGTTAATAGCATGGGCAGAAGATTGGACTTATTACGTCACCCTATCGATGTTTGCCTTGTCTGCAATTTCATCGATTATTATTTCCGCCCGATTAAAACTCGAGGCCCCAGACAAAATGACGTTTTCGACCTTACTTGGAGGGTTCAATTTTATATGGAAAAATAAAATAGTTCTTGGGGCTATTTCAATTGACTTAATGGCAGTTTTGCTTGGTGGCGTTATGGGGTTATTACCAATTTATGCCAGCGATATCTTGAAAGTTGGAGCAGATGGTTTAGGGATTATGCGAGCGATGCCGGGTGTTGGTTCCCTTGTCATGGGACTGTGGCTCACCCAGATTGCCTCCCCGAGATTGATAGGGCCATCTTTATTTATTTCTTTGTTCATTTTTGGGCTTTCTATCATTGTTTTTAGTCTTTCAGAAGTATTTTGGCTGTCCTTGATTGCCTTAACTATCTATGGCGCATCCGATATGGTTAGCGTCTATATCCGTCTAACCCTTGTTCAATTGGCAACTCCAGATCAAATGAGAGGTAGGGTTAGTGCAGTTAATTCGGTATCAATAAATGCCTCTAATGAATTAGGAGATTTTAGAGCGGGTTTGTGCGCCGCTGGCCTCGGAACGATTCCCGCAGTGTTGCTTGGGGGAATTGCAACCTTGGGTATCACCGCAATATGGTTTCGCTGTTTTCCTACTATCCGAGGTATTGATGGATTTGAGGATGTGGAAAAACGACTGAAATAACTACTAGTAACTTGAATGAAAACTTTATGTAATTGGAAACACGCCTTTTCGCGCATTTTGGTATGGCAAGGTGTCTAATAATCCAGGACCCCAGTCGGGTGTATCTACTATTATTATTTTTTCGGATTCTGTCTCCCATATAGCTCTAAAGTGAGTTTTTGAACGGAGTAATACGATGTCAAAGTCTTTGTGGTCGAAGCCGAACTGTTCAAATGGGTCTAAGTTAATAGCACTTACATTTGCGGAAATTAACCATATTAAGACAGTGTTTACTTGTATTATTGCTGTAGGGCCAAGGCTTACGGGACGTCCTTTACCCATGACGCCACCCATAGAAAAACTGGGTTCACCAGACCAAATGATTTCTGCTGATACAGAAATAGGGTCTCCCGCTTTCTTTGAACTATTACCTCCGATGGATAGCTTTATGGTCGAGCCCACAGGTTTGGTTAGAGCCTTTTGGGCCGCTTGTGGGTCCCAAAAATAGGGGGCGGCTGATTTTATTCCGGGTAATTCTAACAATTCTCGTAGCACATATGTTGAGTCATTCATTCGATCCGCATGTTCTAATATCACTACAGGTTTTCCTGATGGCTTTATAGAATCTTGAGCTTCTGCAAGACCTGAGGTGACAGAATAAATTGTATGCTTTGGATACAGACTTTGCCGCTGGTTCCAGATCAACAGTGCCATTTCGTCTGCGGCTTTCTGAGCTATCGTAATATCGGTTTGTGCAGTAGCTAAAATCGAAATTCCAATTTGTGGGACATCTGCGTAGGCAAATCCCATTACGACACAACAATCTAAAAGTCCGTTATTTTCACGTTCTTTGTTTCTTGCATGCGACATGATCTCGGATAATGGGCTGACTTGGGTTGCTGTAAAAATAGAGGGCAAAGTAATAGGAACTTTTTTTATTATAGTTTTTGGCTCCAGTATTCCTTTGATTTTTCCAATCAATAATTTAGCGACCCTTTGGCCTGTCGCACCCATATCTACATGCGGGCTTTCGCGATAAGCGCTCATTACGTCGACTAACTCTGCAAGTTTGGGGTCCAAATTTCCGTGTAGGTCAAAAGAAACCCCAATGGGCATTCTATCTCCAATTTTTTTGCGAAGCTCGAATATAAAATCAAAGTCAGTTTTAAAGCTGTTGGTAACTAGGGCTCCATGAAGGCCTAATAAAACACCATCTAAAGCTGTTTTCTCTTTTAAAATGCCCTCAGAAATCTCCCTCAGGTAATGATCAAAAGCCTCATCTGTGGCTAAAGCAGCTGCGCCAGCTTCAGAATAAACAAGAGGAAGCATATCAATTTTATGTGCGTTGCACTCTGCTATAAAGCCTCCGGGAACCGTGTTTGTTCCCGAAAAAGAGTCAACAAGGTCTTGTCCTCTTTTCGCAAGCACCTCAAAATCATTCAATGTAGTAGGATTAGGAAGAAATGTGACTGACTCTAAATTAAAACCAGCAATAGCTAATCGCATGTGATGCCCCTAAAGATTTAACATTTTATTTTATGTTAATAAATTATACATTGTGGTTCTAGTAGTTAGGTGTGTCATCGGGTCAATTTTCGATACTCATAGAAGGAGTAAAACAAGTGATTTCAAACGAGATGCCGGGGTTTAATTTTGATCTTGGTGAAACCGCAGATCTATTGCGAGGTTCCATCAGTGCGTTCACATTTAATGAAATAGCTCCTCGAGCCTCTGATATTGAGGCTGCTAACGATTTTCCTCAAGACCTGTGGAGAAAACTTGGAGAGATAGGGGTGCTGGGTGTCACTGTTGAGGAAAAATATGGTGGATCAGGTATGGGGTATCTCGAGCATGTTGTCGCTCTTGAGGAGATAAGCAGAGGGTCAGCAGCCGTCGGTTTGAGTTATGGCGCTCATTCTAATTTATGCGTTAACCAAATCAGGCTAAATGGTTCTGAAGAACAGAAACTGCGCTATTTGCCGAAACTAGTATCCGGTGAGCATGTGGGCTCATTAGCGATGAGTGAATCTGGGGCCGGATCAGATGTTGTAGGTATGGCCACCAGGGCTGAGAAGAAGGGTGATCGATATATTATAAATGGATCTAAAATGTGGATTACAAACGGACCAAACGCCGATACTTTGGTTGTTTATGCTAAGACAGCCCCCGAGGCCAATCAGAGAGGAATCACTGCATTTATTATCGAAAAAAGTATGAAGGGTTTCTCAACCTCTCCAAAGTTAGATAAAATGGGAATGCGTGGCTCCAATACCTGCGAACTGGTATTTGAAGATTGTGAGGTGCCGGCAGAAAACGTGCTTGGCTCCGAAAATAAAGGCGTCAACGTTTTAATGAGTGGACTGGATTATGAGAGAGCGGTTTTAGCAGCTGGCCCTTTAGGTATTATGCAAGCCTGCATGGATGTCGTCATCCCCTACGTGCATGAGCGGAAACAGTTTGGCAAAGCGATAGGTGAATTCCAGCTGATGCAGGGTAAATTAGCTGATATGTATGTCACGATGAATGCCTCCAAGTCATATGTTTATAGCGTCGCCAAAGCTTGCGATAGAGGCGAAGTTACCCGTAAAGATGCTGCGGGTGCTATACTATATGCGTCAGAAAAAGCGACTTGGATGGCATTGGAGGCCATTCAATGCCTAGGAGGCAATGGGTATACAAACGATTATCCCACGGGTAGATTACTTAGGGATGCTAAACTTTACGAAATTGGCGCCGGCACATCAGAAATTAGAAGGATGTTAATAGGGCGAGAGCTTTATAAAGATACTACCTAAAAAAATATTAAATATTGTTTAATGTGGAATGACAAACGAAACAAACGATGGGCTTTTAACAGACGCTTCTCAGATAACTCGGTGCGCGTGGTGCGGCGAGGATGCCGAATATCAACGATATCATGATACTGAATGGGGGGTGCCGACCGTTGATGATCAGATATTATTTCAAAAGATCTGCCTTGAGGGCTTTCAAGCGGGCTTAAGCTGGATAACCGTTCTAAGAAAAAGGGATAACTTTCGAAAATCATTTGATAATTTTGATTTTAAAAATGTTGCTAATTATGGCGATAGGGATATTTCTCGCTGTCTCTCTAATTCTGGGCTCATTAGACATCGCGGGAAAATCGAGAGTACAATTAATAATGCCAAAAAAGCCTTGGACCTTGTGAATGAGTGTGGGTCGCTTGCCTCATTCTTTTGGAGTTTTGAGCCGCAGAAAGAAAATAGACCAAAAGAATTTACCTTTGCGGTAGCTCGTAAAATCACCAAGAGTGCAGAATCTACTGCTCTATCAATGGCACTGAAAAAAAGGGGTTGGACGTATGTGGGACCGACAATTTGTTACTCGTTTATGCAGGCGATGGGAATAGTCAACGATCATGTTTTGGGGTGCAGTAGGAGAGAAGAGATCGAAACGCTTCGCGATGCCCTGAAAAGGCCGGTACGGGTGTGTTAAATATAAATAAAGTGTTTATTTCTTTGATGGGAGATTTCGATGCCAACAGTTTGTATAACAGGGGCCAGCCGCGGTTTAGGTAAAGAGTTTGTAAAGCAGTTTCTAGAAGATGACTGGAATATAATCGCCACGTGCAGAAATCCTGATCAAATACAGTGGGATGTTCCACACGATAATATGGAGGTATTTTCGCTAGATGTAACGGATTTCAATAGTATAACAAAGTTAAAATCCGATCTTGCTAACAGACCCATCGATGTTTTGATAAACAATGCGGGTATAATTGGACAGAGAGATGGTTTTGGAACTTTGGATTATTCGGCATGGGCAAGTGCCATGGATACCAATGTTTTTGGTCCTATGCGAATAGCCGAGGCACTGGTGGAAAACGTTGTTGAAAGTGATCGTAAGCAAATGGTTTTTATCACTTCTAGGATGGGCAGCATCACCGAAACTAGTCCAAATGCATATGTCTATCGCTCATCAAAAGCGGCATTGAATATGGCGGTCAAATGTATGTCACTGGAACTTGCCAATAAAGGTATTATCGCGGTGCTTTTTCATCCCGGTCACGTTCAAACGGATATGGGGGGCGCAAGTGCTCCTGTTATTCCGAAAACAAGTATCGCTGGAATGAAAAAGCAGATTCTTAATTTTAGTCAAAAAAATAATGGTGAGTTTTTATCTTACGATGGGCAGCTAATACCTTGGTGACATATATTAGAAAATTAAACGTTTTAAATGAGCTCCGGTGAAATTAATCTTTAATGTAAAAATTAGGAAGTGTTTATAGATGTCTGAAATTGTGAGTAAAATTGATCCAAAATCAGAGCCTTTTCTCGACAATTTTAGAGCTATGGAGAGATCTGTATTGGAGCTTAGGCAGCTTGTTGAGCAAGTTAAAAATGGGGGGGGAGAAAAATCTCAAAGTCGTCATATCGCACGGGGAAAACTACTACCCCACGAAAGGATAAACACTTTAATTGATCCAGATACGCCCTTTCTGGAGTTTTCACAAATTGCTGCTCATAATATGTATGATAACGAAGCGCCTTCTGCTGGAATTTTAACCGGCATAGGCCGAGTTTCAGGACAAGAAGTTGTCATTATTTGCAACGATGCCACGGTAAAGGGTGGAACGTACTACCCTATCACAGTCAAAAAGCATTTAAGGGCTCAAGAAATAGCGGAAGAGAATTATTTACCAGTCATTTATCTGGTGGACTCGGGAGGAGCTAATCTGCCGCATCAAGACTCTATATTCCCTGACAAGGAACATTTTGGTAGATGTTTTTTTAATCAAGCCAATATGTCCGCAAAAGGGATACCGCAAATTGCGGTGGTGATGGGGAGCTGTACCGCCGGTGGCGCTTATGTTCCAGCAATGTGTGATGAGGCTGTTATTGTTAGAAATCAGGGTACGATTTTTTTGGGGGGGCCGCCGTTGGTAAAAGCGGCCACTGGAGAAGTAGTTACTGCAGAGGACCTGGGGGGGGCAGATGTACATAGCCGAACATCTGGTGTGACTGATCATTTAGCTAATGACGACGCTCATGCCTTGTCTATTACGAGAAAGATAGTAGGTAATCTAAATCGACGAAAACAAGCTTGCGCTGTTATAAAAGAAGCTAAATCGCCAAATTACGACGTCAAGGAAATATATGGCGTGATACCCAAAGACCCCAAGTCGACTTACGATGTAAGGGAAGTAATAGCCAGAATAGTTGACGCAAGTGAATTTGACGAATTCAAAGCTCTTTATGGTGTGACACTAGTTTGCGGTTTTGCTCGTATATTCGGATATCCGGTAGGTGTAATTGCAAATAATGGAATACTTTTCTCAGAGTCGTCATTAAAGGGAGCCCATTTCATAGAACTATGTTGCCAAAGAAAAATTCCCCTCTTATTTCTTCAAAATATAACGGGTTTTATGGTAGGGCAAAAATACGAGACTGGCGGGATAGCAAAGGATGGCGCAAAGCTAGTGATGGCTGTTGCATGTGCAAAAGTTCCCAAATTTACGGTCATCATTGGTGGCTCTTTTGGAGCGGGAAACTATGGTATGTGTGGTCGAGCGTATTCGCCGCGGATGCTTTATACTTGGCCCAACAGTAGGATATCTGTAATGGGAGGTGAGCAGGCTGCAAGTGTGCTGGCAACCGTTAAGAGAGACGGGATGGAGGCTCGAGGAGAGACTTGGTCTTTGGAGGAGGAAGAAGCCTTTAAATCACCTATCAGAAAACAATATGAAGAAGAGGGCCACCCCTATTACGCTTCAGCACGGCTATGGGACGATGGAATAATAGATCCATCCGAAACAAGACAGGTTCTCGGTTTATCAATCGCTGCATCTCTAAACAGCCCAATAGAAAATACTCAATTTGGTGTTTTCCGAATGTGATTAGTGAATTACGTTATCATAAATCAAAAAGCAGCATTCAAATGAAAAAACGATAGCGATGGTTGTCTTATCAAAATCTATTTCAATCGGCGTTGGAGTAATAATTTTCTGCTTGATTATGGCTGCCATTGGCAGAGGGATGGGCGACACATATGCTATCTTTCTTTTGCCGATAAGCAATGATCTGGAGCTGGCGAGGAGTGAAGTTGCTTCTATTTATGCGGTTTACATAGCTGCTATGGGAGCATTTTCACCGGTATCGGGTTATCTTTTTGATAAATTTGGGAGCCGTCCAATTTATTTGGGCGGCTTATTCTGCCTTGGCACAGGATACTGGTTATCAGGACAGTTAACTGTGTTGTGGCATTTCTATCTGTGTATGGGGCTAATGTCTGGATTTGGAGCTGCTTTAATATGGCAAATTCCTGGTCAAAGCTTAATCAGCAGGTGGTTTGACAAGAACCTCGGGACTGCCCTCGCATTTATTTATGCGGGCTTTGGATTTGGCATTCTCTTGCTGGCGCCAATAGCAAATATATTAATCGAGAGTTATGGGTGGCGTTTGACCTATCAATACTTTGCCTGGTCATTTCTATGTTTAATACCTTTTGTCGCAGTTTTACCATGGAAAACGATAGAAAAAGGAGCTCCTAACAATCCTAGGAGAACGGTCTCTGGCAAGGCTGAGGGAGGCTTTAGTCTTTTTGAAGCACTAAAAATGCGTGCGTATTGGGCTATGTTTTTAATTTATTTTCTAACGGCGTTTGCTATCTTTGGGGTTAGTGTCCAATCTGTGGCTTACCTCGTTGAACTGGGGTTTTCAGAATTTGAGGCTGCTGGTGCATTTGGAACCGCTGGTGTTTTATCTTTTGCAGGGATGTTTTTAACGGGTGTGGCAGCAGATAGATATGGACGCTGTTTGGTAGCAAGTATCAGCTATTTATTAACTATTGTCGGTGTCATCGGTTTAGCTTTTTTACAGTTTGTGCCGGAAAAGGCTTTGGTCTTTTTATGGATCATACCCTACGGTTTGAGTATGGGGGCTAGAGGGCCAATTATAGCGACGCTACAGGCTAAACTTTTTGCAGGGCGTGGACTAGGTGCCATATACGGAATGACAATGATGGGGCAGGGATTGGGAGCGGGATTGAGTGCTTGGTTTGGAGGCGTGTTGTTTGATCTTACCGGGGGATACAATCTGTTGTTTTGTATATCAATTTTTTCAACGCTGATTTGCATAAGTCTTTTTTGGATGACCCCAGAAATAAGATTAGGCCGGTTGAATAAAGCAAAGGACTGATTTGTTTTTTTATGGCTTCGAAAAAAGCTGTAATAATGTTTAATATCAACACTGTGAAGTTACATTTTGGATAATAACTAAAGCGGAATAAAAAAGATGTCAGATTTGCACTTTTCAACAGCTCTTGAACTGGCTGATAAAATTAAAAAAAAGGAAATAGGATGTCTTGAACTGCTTGAACTCTATTTAAAAAGGGTAGAAAAATTTAACGACCCTCTAAATGCAATTATTCATTTAGATCCAGAGGGTGCCAGAGCTCGAGCGATAGCAGCTGATACCGCGCTTGCAGCGGGAGATATATGGGGGCCTTTTCATGGGGTGCCAATGTCAATAAAAGAGAGTTTTGATGTGGCAGGACAACCCTCAACATTTGGTGTGCCAGCACATAAAAATAATATTGCCGATAATGATTGCCTCGCTGTCAGGCGTATGAAAGAAGCGGGCGTCACCCTTTTTGGTAAAACGAATGTCCCCTTTATGTTGTCGGATTGGCAGAGTTTTAACGAAATTTACGGGACTACGAATAATCCGTGGGACGTTACCCGAACCCCAGGCGGTTCGTCTGGAGGATCGGCTGCTACGTTGGCAGCTGGATTAACCGGAATTGATGCTGGGAGTGATATTGGTGCATCCATTAGAAATCCAGCTCATTACTGTGGAATTTTTGGACACAAGCCAACAATGGGTATTCTACCCAAAGTTGGGCATGCATTACCTGGCAATGATGTTCCGTCGGATATCTCTGTTATTGGGCCGCTTGCAAGAGGAGCTGATGACCTAAGAATAGCAACTTTGACGATGGCAGGTGTAACGGGTCGGGATGCCGCAGGCATGAGTTTAACACTCCCAGAAACCAAGAAAAGAGAAATAGGTGATTTTAGAGTGGGCGTTTTATTGGAATCCCCCTGCTGTGCCCAAGACAATGAATTAACGGATCAACTTCAAAACACCATAGATCGACTTGGAACACTTGGTGTTAAAATAGATGATAAAGTAAAACCGGTTGAGGATCTTGAAAGAGCAAATTTAATTTATCTCATGTTACTAAGAGCGGCGACTGGGGAAAGATTGAGTAAAGAAGCATTCGAGGAACACAGAGAACGCGCCATTAAAAGCGATCCAGAAGACTTTAGTTATAAAACTATCGTCGATAGAGCAGTAACAATGTCACATCACGAGTGGCTGGCTTGGAATAATGAGCGGGAGTTATTGCAACGAGAGTGGGAGAGATTTTTTGGAGATTATGATTTACTTTTGACACCTGTGGCGGCGTCTGCTGCCTTTCCCCACGATCAAGCTGGTGACAGGGCTGATAGAACAATACCCATCAATAACGGTCAGGAGCCAACGGTTGATCAGTTGTTTTGGGCAGGATTACCTGGCGTGGTATATTTACCTGCAACGTCCGCACCCGTTGGGTTAACGCGTTCCGGACTGCCGTGCGGTTTACAAATCATAGGTCCGTATATGCAGGATTTAACGACCATGCATTTTTCTAAGCTTATAGAGACAAATTTAGGCGGTTTTATTGCTCCAGAGGGATATAGCTGATGACTAAAATAACTAAAGTCGAGATTCATGAATTCACCTTTGATGCTGTTAATCTTGGTAACATGACCGGCGCAGATTCCGTAGGAGCGGTTGGCTATCTTAAGGGAAGCATTTCTGAGGTGGCTAAGTTTGCAGTTGTAATAGAGACGGAAGATGGATGCCGTGGGGAGTACGTAACTCATTGGTGCGGGACGCCCTCAACGTGTGCTCAGGCCAAAATGCTTGCACCAAAATTAATTGGAAGAGACGCGGAGCACAGGGAAGGCATCTACGATGACATGAAAAGGGAATTGAGACAATTTGATCACATGGGGCAGGGACCACTAGATATAGCGCTATGGGATTGGGCGGGGAAACAATTGGGATGTTCCGTAAGCACCCTTCTGGGTGGTTACAGAAAAAGACTGCCTGCATATGCAAGTACTTATCATGGGGACCGTAATGGTGGCCTCGACTCCAAGGAGGCATTTGCAGATTTTGCTGAGCAATGTTACGACCTGGGTTATCGCGCCTTTAAAGTACACGGCTGGAATGATGGTGATGCACGCGAAGAGGCAGCTAACGTTTTACATGTAGCAAAACAGGTTGGGGATAGAATGACATTGATGTTGGATCCTGCCTGTGAATTGAGAACTTTTGCCGATGCTGTCTATGTTGGTCATGCCTGCGATGAGGGAGGCTATTTTTGGTATGAAGACCCATACCGCGACTCAGGTGTTTCAGCTTTTGCTCATAAGCGCCTGCGTGAAATGATAAAAACGCCGCTTTTACAGACGGAGCATATCCGCGGGGTGGAGCCCAAGGCTGATTTTTTGATTGCTGGAGGTACGGACTTTTTAAGGATGGATCCTGAATATGATATGGGGATCACCGGAGGCATGAAGATCGCTCATTTGGGAGAAGCGTTTGGCATAGATGTGGAGGTTCATGCTTGTGGCCCTGCCCATCGGCACGTCATGGGGGCTATGCGTAACTCAAACTTCTACGAAGTGGCTTTAGTCGGGCCTGATTGCCCTAATGCGGTCCCTCCAGTTTATCTATGCGGATACTCAGATTTACTTGAGTGTGTCGGATCGGATGGATGCGTTCCTGTACCGGATGGGCCGGGTTTAGGTGTGATATACGATTGGGATTTTATAAATGCTAATAAAACGGATTTGACGGTTTTTGGCGGCAAATAAATTCTTGTGCCTGAAATGAAAGGAGAAGATAAAGTGCGTGAGAATTCAAGTAGATTAGTTTACTTCGAGGATTGGATGGATACGAATGCCGCACACAAGGTGTTGGAGAAGGCGGACGATATTCAAGTTGAAAGGCTTCGTTATAAAAATGATAGGGCTTATAATGATGCTGCAATGGCTAGAGCTCATGGGTACCAGGTGCAGTCCAGGACGGAGCTAATTGAGCCATGGTTCCCTGACAGCGAATTACTTTTACGCGCTCCAAACTTGGTTGCAGTATCGTCCACCGGGGCAGGGTATGATTATATTGATGTTAAAGCTTGTACCGATGCAGGTATTGCAGTTGTAAATCAAACAGGTACCAATAAAGAGTCTGTAGCCGAACATGCTCTTGGGATGATGCTGGCCGTCTCTAAAAAAATGATCCAGGCAGATAGGCGTTTGAGGAGGGAAAATAATCTCGATCGTATGGAGTTAACCGGGGCAGAGATGCTCGGTAAAACACTCGGGATAGTGGGATTAGGACAAATTGGAACCCGAACGGCAGAACTTTGTAAATTAGCGTTTAAAATGCGTGTTATAGCGTATGATCCCTATGTCAGCGAAAGTGATATAAAATATAGAGGAGCGTTAAAAGTAGATTTCGAGACTTTAATTAAGGAGTCTGATTTTATTAGCGTACATTGTCCAAGAACAGATGAAACACTGGGAATGTTCGGGGCGAACCAATTTTCTAGTATGAAAAATGATGCTGTTTTTGTTACCACCGCCCGCGGTGGAATAGTTAATGAAGAAGAATTAGCTGGTGCCCTCGAACGAAATGAAATTCTTGGAGCGGGAGTTGACGTGTTTTGGAAAGAGCCTCCTGGTCCTGACCATTGTCTTATGAAATTAGATAATGTTTTAGTAACGCCCCATCATGCGGGAATAACAAAAGAAGCTAACACCAATATGTCGGTTGGAGGGGCGGAGCAATGGGTCGCTTTACTTCGCGGAAACCAGCCCCCAAGATTGGTAAATCCTGAAGTTTGGCCAAAATATCAGGAACGTTTCGAAAAAATATTGGGATTTAGGCCTGTCGATTTGAAGAGAAAGTAGAGATTATTGCCGTTTTTAATTTGCAATATCTCGTGAGACCACGACATGAAATTACTGTGTTTTACCGTTAACTTCTGCTTTTTCAGCTCTTTTTTTGCAGGCGCCAGCTAACCTGTTATCCATGTGCCTTTTTCATAAATTGATGCAATAAAACGCATTGCTGGGTTTGTCAGAGAAAAAGTGAAAAATATAATCCAAATATAAAAACTACTTTTTATAAATATTTGCATTTCAGTATTGCAAATACACAATTACAGTTTGATAAGGATACTCTTTTATAATTTTAACACCTTATTAATACGAAATAGGGAAATTAGTTTTAGTTCGTAATTGAGGTTTGCTATGAAAGCTACATTATCTATCTCTGGTAAGACGAAAGTATTTGGTTGTATCGCGGATCCAATAGCTCATGTTCGCGCGCCCTCTGTCTTCAATCCGCTTTTCGAGAAATATGATGTTGATGCTGTCATGGTTCCTTTGCATGTTTCATCGAAAAACCTAGAGACAGTCGTCGAAGGGTTACGAGCAATGCCTAACTTTGGAGGTATGGCTGTAACCCTGCCACACAAACTCCCTATCATGGAATTTTGCGATGAAATAGGAAAGCAAGGGAATCTAGTTGGTGCCGTTAACTTTGCTGCATTTGATAATAATCGTAAATTGATTGGGGATAATTGCGACGGTACAGGATTTGTGAATGGAATGTTGGCTGCAGGTTACCCCGTTTTTGATAAGAAGGTATTAATGATCGGTGCAGGCGGTGCGGCAAGAGCGATAGCATTTTCGTTGGCAGATAGTGGTGTATCAAGCTTGACTATAACAAATCGGACTTCGATCAAAGCAGATGAGCTTGCCAATTCTGTGCAAGCTGCATACCCATCAGTAGTGGTCAACGCGGCATCAGCAGACCCTCATGGATTTGATATTATAATAAATACAACTTCATTAGGTTTAATGCCCGATGATGATCTGCCACTAAGGCCTGATTTGTTGGAACCCAATCAACTTGTTGCTGAGATTATAATGAATCCAGAGGACACGCCAATCCTTCAAGCAGCAAAAGCTAAAGGATGTAAAATTCATTATGGGCGCCCAATGTTCGATCATCAGGTTTCAATAATAGCTGGCTTGTTTGGCTATGATTTCAAGATGTAAAAGAAATAATAATCGGATTATATTCGTTTTCAATTATAGCATTGGCTTCATCGTTTGATGGTTTTTCCAATTTTATTATATTTTAAATACTTACAAATTTAGCAGGTGTCATTATTTTGAACAATCTAACACCAGCAATGCAAGGTATTGTTTGGCATGTCTTGGGAATGATTCTATTTGGGTCGATGGATGCTGTTTCTAAGTACCTGACAGGATTGCTTCCTGTGCCTGAAATACTGTGGGTTCGTTATTTGTTTTTTGCGTTTTTTGGGTTGTTGTTAGCTTTATATCTAGGGGGAATTAAATCTCTTAAAAGCAATGCTTTATTAATCCAAATCTTGCGGGGATTAGCATTGGTAGGTGAGATAATTTTATTTACTTACGCTTTTCGTCACTTGCCGCTTGCGGATGCACATGTAATGGCTGCTACTGTTCCATTGATGGTTCTTGCATTGGCAGTGCCAATCTTAGGCGAAAGAGTTGGGTATAGAAGATGGTTGGCTGTTATTGTGGGCTTTTTAGGAATATTAATAATTTTGCGTCCTGGTTTTGACGGATGGAATGAAATGTTACTTCTTCCACTTCTTGGAGCATTGGGTTTTGCCATTTATTTAGTATTGACGAGAATGGCTGCACGTTATGACTCGGTCGGCACGTCTGCTTTTTACACTGGACTGGTGGGCTTCATTGTCTTGAGTTTTATGGCACCTAGTAATTGGCAAAGTCCGAGTGCTCCTGAATGGGGATGGCTTGTTCTGGCAAGTGTGTTGGGTCTTTTTGCTCATGTAAGTGTGATGAAAGGACTTACGTTATCGGAAGCTAGTGCTCTTCAACCCTTTAATTATGTCGTCCTAGTCTGGGCGACTTTTCTTGGATTCGTTGTTTTTAATGATGTCCCAGATTTAATAACTTGTCTTGGTGGTGGGATTATTGTTGTTAGTGGATTATACGCTTGGAATAGAGAGAGAATTCGATCAAAAGAGCTTGTCTCCTAGGTAAGCTTTTAATATTCTGTAAAATGAGGAAACGGGAGTGATTTTATGAGAGCATTAATTGGGTCGTTTTTAGTTGTACTTTTTTTGAATTGGCCAGCAAGCGCTCACCATTATTATGATGAAGGCTTAGGCTTTTTGCATAACAATTCACTTGTTGCTAATAATAGCATTATTGTGATTTTTGGTTTGATCGTTATTGTCGCATTCATAATGTCATTTAAACGTATTTGGACCTATAAGACGAAGGCCTAACTTTTGTTCATGGTTTCTGCTATGATAAATTATTGCTTTCGTAAAAAATAATGTTTTAAAAAATACATCCGGTTTATTTCAACATTTTTTGGTGAGCTGCTATGGCAAGTAATGATATGCCTGATACAAAATTTGATCGGCTAATGCCAACCAAGGATCTGGGTTCAATGGCGGCTGGATTGAAGCTGCAGAATTTATCAGAAAACTCAATAAAATGGGCTAGGCATTGCATTCTTGACTGGATAGCGGTGACAGTTGGTGGGGCCCATGATGAACTTACAACAAAGATCATCGATGTCGCCATAGAGGAAGCTGCTACTGGCAAGGGGCGTTTAATAGGTCACGAAGCAAAACTTGTCCCCTCTCAAGCGGCGTTGGTAAACGGTTCGGCATCTCATGCACTGGACTACGACGATGTTAACGCTCGGATGAATGGACATCCCACGGTCCCAGTTGTGCCGGTATTGATGGCGATATCTGACGAAATTAGCGTAACCGGTATCGAATTTATTACAGCTTTCATAGCCGGTTATGAGGTGGAGACACGACTAGCAGAAATGAGCGGTTTTGCTCATTATGATAAAGGCTGGCACGGGACCGCCACTTACGGGACATTTGGTGCAGCGGCGGCAGCTGCAAAACTGTTAGGTTTAAGCGAGGAACAGACTATAACAGCACTTGGTATTGCAGCGACACAAGCTGCGGGGCTAAAGGCAATGTTTGGAACTATGTGCAAGCCTTTGCATGCAGGAAAAGCAGCTTCGAATGGATTGCTAGCGGCTCGGTTAGCCAAGAAAGGATTTACGAGCAGGCCAGATGCAATAGAATGTGCACAGGGTTTTGCGGCCACGCAGGCAGACGGTTTTGAAGCGCTTCCAGTCAAACTTAGTCATAATGAAAAACTTGCAGTAGAGGAAAATCTTTTTAAATATCATGCATCTTGCTATTTAACGCATGCTGGGATTGATGCAATAAAAGCGTTGCGCGATGAAAATAACATCAAGGTAGAACAAGTAGAATCTGTTAAGCAATTTGTTCCAAAGACTCATTTTAGTGTTTGTAATATTCCAGAACCATCCACTGGATTAGAGGTTAAATTTAGTATGCGGCATACTGCAGCGATGGCGTTATCTTATATAGATACGGGAAGTCTGACGGCTTACGATGATGTCATTGCTAATAGAGATGATTTGGTGAACCTAAGAAACAAAGTAGAAATCATTGACAGAAAATTTGATTCGAGGATGCAATCTGAAGTTATCATCAACCTAACAGATGGTCGCTCTTTGACAAAGTTTTGGGATGCAGGTGTGCCTATGGTTGATGCAAGTGTGCAGGAAAATAAGTTAACTGAAAAATTTAAGGCGCTCGTCATCCCAGTTTATGGAGCCCCAGCGGCGGAGAAAACAGTTGGTTCGTGCTTAAAATTGGATGAACTTGAGGATGCATCTTCTGTTTTTGATTTTGTTGTGGGTAGAAAAAAGTCCCATTAATTCCATTTGTTACTTGAAAATAGGGAATTTCAGTGAAGTTTTTTTTCATGAAATATTGACCAAAGCCACTTAAAACATATACCTGATGGACTGATATATCTATGTCTCCTAGTATATCTAGGTCGAAAACAAAAAAAGTGAACAGAAATGTCAGAAGGATTGGTCAAATCTGCCGCACGGGTGATGGCAATATTTGAATGTTTTGAAGATGTTAAGCGTCCGCTAACTATTTCGGAATTGGTTAGATTGATGGGGGTGCCGCAGTCGAGTATGTCAGCTCTCATGAAGAGTCTTTTAGCTCAAGGTTTTGTGGACTACGATACGCGGTCTCGCGCCTATACCCCGAGCGTTCGTGTTGGCCTTCTCGGAAATTGGCTGATGGGCGGTCCTCAAAATCAAGACAATCTTCTTACAATGTTGCAAGATTTAAATGCAACTACTGGCGATACAGTTATTCTAGGTGTACTCAATGGTGTAGAGGCGCAATATATTCATGTTGTTAACTCATACCAGAGATTAAGATTTCAACTTAGACCTGGAATGTTAAGGCCAATGTTTAGGACAGCCATCGGTTTAGTATTGGCAAGTCAAAGAGACGACGCAGAAATAGGAAGAATGATACGCAGGGTTAACACTGAAACCGAGCGGCCAGAGGACGCAATCCAAGAGGCGGAAGTTATGGCTCGTATTCAAGAAGTACGCGACAACGGATATATCATAACGGCTAATTTAGCAACGCCAGGTGCAGGGGTGGTTGCCACGTTATTGAAGAATGGACCGTCTTCAAGGCCGCTGGCGATAGGTATCGGAGCTCCGCATCCAAGAATAGTTTCAGGTAAAGAGTTTTTGGTTGAATCATTAATCTTAGCAGTAAACAAGTTTGCTAGTGGTAGATCATCCGCTCAGGCTGCATAAGAACCAGAGTATCATTCAAGTATAAATTCTTTGACAGGTCTGGTTCCCGTTTTTTGCAGGGACTCAAGTGCGCCAGCCCACTCGATTGTGCCGTTTTCGAGGTATAGAATTTGGTCATATTTTTCTCTTGCGACCCGCATGTCACTCGTCACAGCTAATATTGTTGCCCCAAATTTGCTTTTGTGAGCTGCAATAAGATTACAAATGACCGTTGTCAAAATTGGGTCTAGTCCAGCGGTTGGCTCATCAATTAAAAGTATTTGAGGATCAGTTACAAGTGCACGAGCCAGACTAACTCTTTTTTGCATTCCGCCCGATAATTCTGCTGGATATTTATTAAATGAATCATTTGTCAGGTGAACCTGACTTAATTTTTCCCGCGCGATAGACTTCGCTGTTTTTTCTGAGATGCGTTTTTGGTTTATTAGACGAAAAGCGATATTTTCCCACACTGTAAGGCTGTCAAATAGCGCATTTTCTTGAAACATAACGCCAATATTATTCGTTTCTTTTAATCGGTTTATCCCTTTAAGACCATTAATTGAGATATTTCCAGAGTCGATAGGAATTAACCCTAATATACATTTTAATAGGAGAGACTTCCCGGAGGCGGCTGGGCCTACAATTACGCTGGATGTTCCAGGAGCAAGATTGAAGGAAACATCATCAATAATGCGACTTTCTTCGAAGGTTTTAGTAACATTTTCAACAGATATAGCAAAAGGCATTAAATTCTCTTAAATTAAAAAGTTTTTTAACTCTTCGTTGAGTTTTAGCTTGCGAGTTGAAAGATGCAAGTTAACAATTGTAACAGACAGTAGATATACTATCCAAGTTTCGGGAGAAGAATATGCCGGTAAATCAACCGACATCAAAATATATAAATTGTGCCGGTTGGGAGATTCATTATTTGGAGTGGGGGGAGCCACATTTTCCGCCTGTGATGGCATGGCATGGATTGGCAAGAGTTGGGCAAGATTTTGATGCACTGGCAAAAGAATTAGCCGATGAGTACAGGATCATAGCTCCTGATACTATTGGCCGGGGATTAAGTCAGTGGTCCAATAATGGCGACAGAGATTATTGCTTCGAGGTTTATACACAAATTGCGTTAGATCTTTGTGATCAATTAGGTATGGAAGAAATTCGATGGATAGGTACCTCGATGGGCGGCTCTCTAGGAATGTGGGCAGCCGGCGGCTTGCTCAAAAAGCGTATTTCGCATTTGGTAATTAATGATATTGGCCCTGATTTGGCCCAAGACGCTATCGAACGTATTATAACATACGTAGGAAAAACACTAGAATTCAGCTCTATGAATGAATTAGAACGGTATCTTAGAAATATATATGCCCCTTTCGGTTATATTCCTGGTGATGAATGGAGAAAAATAGTAGAGGCATCCTCTAGAAGGATGCCTAATGGGAAATTGACCACACATTATGATCCAAAGATAGTGCGCCAATTCGTTATACACCCGGACGACTGGTCGCTTTGGGATGAGTACGACTTTATCACCGCAAAGACTCTTCTTCTCCGAGGGGAGTATTCTGATCTATTAACAACTAAAACTACAGATGCAATGCTAAATAGGGGCCCCCGTCCAATACTTCTCGAATGCAAAGGATGCGGTCACGCTCCAGCCTTAAATGTGCCTTTCCAAACTGAGGCTATCAAAGCATTCTTGTCTTCTTGAATTAATAAAATAATTAAAAAGATTAATCCTTCATTATTGATTCAAACAGCATCTTTTTCATTGCCATATGGAGCGATATCTCTGGGGTCAAAAATAAGATGAATTAGTGCGGGGCCGTCGTGGGATAATGCTTCTGCAAAAGACGATCGCCACTCGCCAGTTGTTTTTACCGTCCATGCCTTTGCACCGTATGCGCGCGCAATTTGGGCGAAGTCAGGGCTGTCCATAATCGTTCCAAAAGCGTTCTCTAAACCATATTTATCGGCCTGTCCTTTAAGAATTGACCCGTGAATATTGTTGTCACAAACGATAATTTTTATCGGTATTTGCTCCCTGACAGCAGTGGATAACTCCTGGCCACTCATCATGAAACCCCCATCGCCGGCAAAAGCAACAATCATACAATCGCCATCACTTGCCAGGTAAGCGCCTATTGCTCCCGGCACTCCTCCTCCCATAGCTCCGCTGGCGGTTCCTCCTTGAGTCAAGGGGGCGTCAAATTTGAAAAATCGATGAATCCAACGAGCATAACTTCCGCCATCAGTGAGTATAATAGAATTTGGGGATAGCAATTCTCTTGCAGTTTCTGCAATATACGACAGATCAACTGATCCAGTAACAGGGTAACTGCCGGCAGTTGAAAAATTTAAATAATCACTGTGCGCCTTCGAACGCCAAACGCTGTCCTTGTGATCCTTTTGTTCGATGCGGCCCATAATATCGGTCAGTAAGGGTACAACATCAGATTGAACAGGGATATCGGAGTTGAAACGATTAAGAACTATGCTATCAGGATGAATGTGGGCCCATTTGTCATCATCTTTGATTAATGTCTCTTCTCTACTAGTGATACCATCTAGTCTACTGCCCAAAACAGCGATAAAATCGGACTCGTTAAACAGTTTATCTTGATATTCAACTGGGTTGATTTCAAGGTGCCCTGCGTAGCATGGATGGTGGTTTTCTACTACATCTTGGCATCTGTAGGCAGATATCACTGGTGCCCCCAACCTGTCAGACAATTTAACTAATAAATCACGAACATTTTCCCCGCGCGCTAATTCACCAGCTAATAAAATAGGTTTTACTGATTTATTAAGTCCATCAATTAGTTCGTTCATCGAGTTTTGATCACTTAATACTTGTTTACGCTCATAAGGTCTTGTCTCAATATTTTCATCAACTTTGGTTTCCCCAAAATCTCTGGGCATCACCACGACGACAGGGCCGGGACGCCCTGATTGCGATATTTCAATAGCTTGACGAGCCATTGTTACCATTTCTTGGGCATTATTAGGTTCCAAAACAGCTTTACTCATTGAACCAAAGGAGGTTTTGGGATCAATTTCCTGAAAGGATTCTCTTCCCTTCATATGGCTGCGTACCTGGCCTAAAAACATTACCATTGGAATAGAATCTTGATGCGCTGCGTGAAGCCCAATTGACGCATTCGCAGCGCCTGGACCGCGGCTGACAAAGACAGCAGCTGGTTTTCGTTTGACTTGTGCGTATCCATGGGCCGCTAGTGACCCGCCCCCTTCTTGTCTAACAGAGACGAGGCGGATCCTATTTTGGTTGGATCTTAACGCCTCCAAAACGGCTAGGAAACTCTCTCCCGGCACTGTAAATGCTGTGTCTATTCCAGCATTGATTATTGTATTTACTAACGCAGCACCTGCTTCCATCACTAATGACTTTCCTCAAGTTTTATTAAAAGGTTATCTTTTTTATTCTCTACATAAGTAAACAGGAAGGCAGAGTTGCCCCGATATCCTTCAAATGAATTCTGAATTTACTAAACTATCTTAATACCACTAGGGTCTTGGGGCCAGCAAAGCCTTTTTGATTGTCTAGATGATTTACTTTACACATCTGGAAGATTAATCTTAAAAAAGAACTTTTCATGGGGATTATTTTTGGCGGATAACTTTGATTATATCATAGTCGGTGCTGGTTCTGCGGGTTGTGTTTTGGCAAACCGCCTTAGTGAAAATGGACGTTATACCGTGTGTGTTTTAGAGGCAGGGCCACGTGATTGGAACCCCTTCATTCACATCCCTGCTGGGTTCATGAAGACACTGGTAAATCCCAAAATAAATTGGATGTATGAAACAACGGCTACTGAATGGACTGCAAATAGAGTGATCGCTGTACCTAGAGGAAAAACGTTAGGGGGATCTAGTTCTATAAATGGTCACGTCTATAATCGAGGTCAGAAAATGGACTTTGACACCTGGTCCCAAAAAGGCAACAAGGGATGGGGGTATGCGGATGTTTTGCCGTACTTCAAGAAGTGCGAACAGAAAATAGGTGCTGGTGACGAAACCTATCGTGGCAGAGAGGGCAATTTAAAAATTAATGACCTTGATTGGAGAGATCCACTTTGTGATGCTTTTATTCAAGGTGCGAACTCAATAGGTATTCCATCAAATACTGATTACAATGGCGCACAGCAGGAAGGGGTCTCCTATGTC
>QBVV01000007.1 GCA_003284265.1 SAR116 cluster bacterium AG-313-A07 | reverse complement strand
TACTTATTGCGATATTTTAATGGAGGTGTGTTAGATGTCTTTGTTCGATTTAAATGGTCGCGTGGCCATTATCACTGGTGGCAATGGAGGAATTGGCCTAGGAATGGCTATGGGGTTGGCTAGTTCCGGTGCTTCTATAGTTATTGTGGGAAGAAATTCTGAGAAGAATAAAACTGCTTCTAAAAAATTAGCCGTAACAGGCGTAAATGTGATTGCTATCGAAAAGGACGTCACGAATGACTCGGCCGGTACCGAAGTCGCAACGGAAGTTCAAAATAAGTTTGGGCGTATAGATATACTAATCAATAACGCCGGGTCCAATATCCGAAAACGCCCAGAGGATTTATCTTTAGAGGAGTTTAGGTGGGTGCAAGATACTAATTTAACAAGTGCCTTTGTCTTCAGCCAAGCCATGTATCCACATTTCAAGAAAGCGGGTGGCGGAAAAATTATTAATATTGGGTCCATGTATTCTTTATTTGGTGGCCCGGTCTCAACTGCATATTCGGTAAGTAAGGGCGGAATAGTGCAAATGACTAAATCAATGGCAGCCGCTTGGGGAACTGACAATATACAAGTTAATGCTGTGCTTCCCGGTTGGATAGATACCGAACTCACGCGCACAGCTAGGGAACAAATCGATGGACTTTATGAAAAGCAGTTGGCGCGCATCCCTGATGGGCGTTGGGGAACCCCGGAAGACCATGCCGGAATAGCTGTCTTTTTAGCGAGCAATGCCTCGAACTATATTACTGGGACAGCAATACCTGTTGATGGTGGATTCTCAATATCAGGTTGAGTTATTAAAAGGAATAATAGTTCAATATCGATTAGCAGTTGAAAGAAGTGATAGGGGATATTTAGATGATTAAAACTGATAAAATAGCAATTGTCACAGGGGCAGGGTCTGGTGTGGGAAAAGCCTCATCAATGGCACTTGCTGCAGAAGGGTGGACATTAGTATTGGCGGGGAGAAGGCCAGAGCCACTGAATGAAGTCGCTTCCGAAATCGAGGCTTTGGGGGGAAAGGCGATAGCGGTACCCACCAACGTAGGTGACCCGGCATCTGTCCATGAACTATTTGAGACAACACAGAGTAGATATGGACGTCTAGACCTATTATTCAATAATGCTGGAACCAATGCACCTGGAGTATCTCTAGAAGAACTAACGTATGAGCAATGGATAAACGTAGTGAGTATCAACTTGACAGGGGTATTCTTGTGCACGCAAGAAGCCTTCAACATCATGAAAAGTCAGTCTCCCATGGGAGGTAGAATAATAAATAATGGGTCAGTCTCAGCTCACGTTCCACGACCAGGCTCTGCCCCATATACAGCAACTAAACATGCCGTGACGGGACTAACACGTTCGACTTCGTTAGACGGAAGGAAGTACAATATCGCTTGCGGGCAAATAGATATAGGAAACGCGCTAACTGAAATGGCCGCACGCATGACAAAGGGCGTACCTCAAGCTAACGGAAGCACGGAAATTGAACCGGTAATGGATGTATCAAATGTTGCGCAAACAATTGTCCACATGTCGAGTTTACCCGCTGGTGCCAATGTTCAATTTGTAACAGTCATGGCTACAAAAATGCCCTTCATTGGAAGAGGTTAGAAGATCATAATTAAAAAGTGTCCGTTTCTTTCAATTCTAGCATGATATTAGGGTCTAGTTATTTTGGCCCATTAGTATTTAAGTTAAATAATTTCGCGGCATTTAAACCCAAAATATTTCGTTTTGATTGCTCATCTAAGAATGGCAGATCGTAGATAACACTTGGTGTATCAAAATCAAAATGTGGCCAATCGGATGAAAAAAGTAATTGATCCTTGGCATTAATCATTTCAAACGTACATTCCAAAGCTTTCATATTACTTTGTTCCATTGGTTGACAGGAATAAAAGCAATTATCCGACATATACTCACTAGGCATACGTCGCAGTAGTGGAGCCTCCGATTGCCGCATCAAATATTGATCATCTAACCTTTGCATCAAAAATGGAACCCAAGACAAACCACTCTCAACCCACATAGATTTTAATTTCGGAAATCGCTCCGGGATTCCGTTTAATATCCAGTTAGTCATATGCACGATATTGCACCAAGCAAATCCCAGAGAATGCATTCCCAGGAATGTATTACAAGTTGCCAGGGAAGGGTCTTGCCAATGGTAACCTGCATGAAAGGCAATTGGTTTTCCGCTTTCTTCTATTGCCCTGTACAATTTCATATATTCGTTAGAATGGACTGGTTTATACCTAGTAGACGTTACACAAAAACCTATCACATTGGGGACGTCAGCGAACTCCTCAACCATTTTTAACGCTTCATCAGGTGTATTAAACGGTAAAACCACAAGTGTCACCATTCCCGGATCGCCGGGCAGAACTCTTTCGGTTAGCCAACGGTTGTAAGCACGCGACAAAAATACTTCCATATCTGTCTGTGGATGCATTCCCAGAAATAACATCGGCGTTGGGAAAATAACCATATAGTCAACTGCCAATCCATGCATTGCACGACGCGTAAGAACTACGTCTCTATGTACGTCTTTCTCTTCGACTACTTCACGTTGGCTGGACTGGTGCGGTATTCGACCACCAACATCTTGATATCGCAGCCCTAAATCTCCGTTTAATCCATAGGGAGGAGCTCCTACTCTCTCCGACTGATACATTTCCGCTTGATGACGAACTACTGGATCCTCAATGTAGGATGTTATTTCGGCCCAGCTAACGCTCTCTACGTGATGCGCATCAATATCAACGATGAGCCAATCCGCAAACCCTTTCTTTTCTGCGTCACTTCTGGCATGTGCCAAATAATCTCGCGTATCCGTTCGTGTATCAAGTTCCTGAACCGGATGTTCAATCGCGGGCTTAATCAAAGCGTCCATTTACAAGTTTCCCCTTATCACCGTCTATTTTATGGTATTATCATTTGGGTTCATTTCAAAATCAGTATCATGATAATCCTCAGGGCGTCGTCTAGACCAAAGGCCAAATTCCATTGGCCCAAGTCGCAGGGCCCTAAGTACTTCTGTAACAGCCGTTAAAGCCTCTGTAGGCGTTACAATTTCATCATATTTACCTAGAACTGGCCTGAAAGTTCTCCCTTCGCCATCCGTTTTAGCTGCATAAAGCTTGAGAGCCGTTGTCATTAATTTTGCGACTGCATCATCCGAAATCCTACCCGCTTCATCCTTTGCTATCGCTAATTCAGTTCGCTCCCATAACGTATCCGCAACATTCTCAAATATAGCATATGGATCATTTTCCTTGCTAGTTTCCCTAATACTCGTCGGCTCAGAATTTTTATTCTCCAACGATGACATAAATCTCGCCCCCTTCAATTTGAACAGGTAGGGGATCTAGAGCTATTTCCTCATTCCCTGGATGTTTTCCCGTCCTCACATCAAATTCAAGACCGTGCCATGGGCAAACAATGTTTATATTATTTTCATCATATAAACGACCATGACTGTTTTTGTTTTCATCTAAGTTTTCGTGAACGCGCGGATATAACCTTCCTTGACAGACGGGCCCTCCTTGATGTGGACAAATATTGTTCCAGGCATAGAATTTCTCTCCCAGTCGAAAGACACCTACCTCCGTCTCCCCAAGATTGAAAACCTTCTTGGTCCCCTCTTGAAATTCACTCACAGTTCCAATGCGGTAAGACTGCATGATTAACACCTCTGATTTTTTTATATTCTAGTACGTTATTTCTTTACAGTCACTAATGAGAGCACTGGCAATGCTATTAAGCAGGTGAGTGCATAAAAATAAAATATATTATCATAACCAATCATGGAAGATTGCCTAGTCACTTCGGAGACTAAATTCGCCAAACCATCTGTCCAATCATGCTCCCCATCACCTACAACATTTGGAAACCTCAATCTCTCTTCGTAGGGAGTTATGCTTTCCATTAATTCAGAATAACTAATTTTAGAAGTTCTTATTAACAAAGTAATACTTATTGCTACAAACACACTTGTGCCGAGGTTTCTCAATAAATGGAAGAACGCTGACGCTGTCGGGAAAAGATAATCTGGAATGGTTGAAAAAGTAATAACCGCTAACGGAACCCATAAAATACCACAACCAAAACCCTGGAGACCACTTGCCCAAGAAACGGCTGATAGGCTTACATTAAGATCATATAAACTCATTAACCAACCACTAAAACCGATACAGGCCATACCTATCAACATACCAACGCGAGGATCGAACCGCCCCATCCTAGCCGCAATGAAAAAGCCAATTATCATACCAACTCCACGCATCGCCAAAATCCAGCCAATCAACAGATCTGGATAACCCTGCAAATTCTGTAACATTGAAGGCAAAAGAACTAGAGGAGTAAAATTGAGAGAACCGTAGACAAATACTAAAATGACGCCAAGAACATAATTACGATTAAGAAATATCCTGGGATCAATATATGGCTGCCTTGTAAAAACCGTATTTGTTACAAACATATAAAATGCAACTGCCATGAAAGTAACAAGACTAATTATGTAGATAGACTCCATCCAGTCTTCTCGTTCGCCACGATCCAAAATTAATTGCAGACAAACAATGGCAACAGAAAAAAGAGTGAACCCTAGATAATCAAATTTGTAATTATTTTCTCTACCTGCATCTCTAACATACTTCATATTCCCCAAAACAGAAAAAATACCAATGGGGACCATCATAAAGAAAACCCATCTCCAATCGTAAACTTCAGACAAATACCCCCCCAAAGACGGAGCTATAGCGGGCCCAACAACTACAGCCATACCGTAAATACCATTGACTTTAGCATGCATGTCTCGGGGATAGCTCTGTAACAATGTTGACTGCGATAACGGAACTAATGGTGCACCCGCTGCCCCCTGAATAATTCGAAGGAATATTAATGACTCCAGAGAATTAGCAAAACCACAGGCTAAGGTCGCAATAGTAAAACTTGCACTACAGAAGATTAAAACAGAGCGTCTGCCAAAAATTGCAACCATTGAACCAGTGAGTGGAGTAGCTATAGCAGTTGCCAGAACGTTAAGTGTAATCACCCAAGAAATCTGGTCTTGGCTCGCAGATAGTGCACCCTGCAATTGCGGCAAGATGATATTCACCATTGTCATAGTCAGTGAGTAAAGCATCGTTGTCCCTGCCATTGTTATCAACAGCAGCAATCGATAACCTGGACTGGTTTCCAACGTCACTGGCATTAAATTCCTACAGCCTTTAAAGGACCCAACTGTTACGACAAAATTAAAGTACGGCCTAAAGTAATAAGCACCGATCAATATGCTACATAGTTCTTCTTATGATTTTTAATAATGTTATAGATAGAAAATATAGCTATTATCGTAATCTCGATGTAATACCAACTGCCTATTTTAATTCTTTCAATGAAATAACTTAAATATGACTTTTGAACGCAATGTTCTGATCTGGATGTGCGTGTTGATTTTCGCAAACCAGCTTGGGTTTGGGGCGATGGTGCCATCCCTACCGTTATATGCCGAAACTTTCGGCGTTTCTGGGGCAGCGATCGGTTTAGCAATAGGCGTTTATGGCCTAGCACGTTTCGTCCTTGCTATACCATCAGGCCAAATTTCGGATAAATGGGGAAGGAAGCCAGCGTTAGCAATTGGGGGATTTCTATCCACAGTCGGAAACTTATCGAGTGTTTACGCTACTGATTATCCAGAATTTTTGATAGCACGATTTATTGCTGGCGCTGGTGCAGGAATGGTGGTCACAACAGGATCAGTAATTTTAGCGGATATCACAACACCGGCTCGACGAGGTCGAGTAATCGCTATATATCAAGGAACCTTTATTTTTGCGGTTGGGATAGGACCACTACCAGGAGGTTTCCTTGCCCAAAACTTTGGATTACTCGCACCGTTCTGGTTTTGCGCATTCGCCAGTTTCATAGCAGGTTCGATAGCTCTTTTCAGTGTTAAGGAAACTCGCTATCTGGCTAGGCAAAAAGAGGTTAAAGGCACCGTATTACCCTCCTTAGCAGATCAATTAAAGATATTATCCAAAAATATAGGGTTCGTTCTTGTGAGTGGAATAGCACTTTCACATGCTCTAACAAGAACAGGTGGTTTATTTAATATCATTCCTATTATAGGCAGTTTTCGAATACAACTCGCGTATGATGAGATTGGAGTAGCTTTAGCTGTCGGAAGTTTATTGGGACTTCTGGCTGTATATCCAGCTGGAATCGCAGTAGACCGCTGGGGCAGGAAAGCTATTATTGTCCCGTTTACTCTTTTGACCGGGGGCTCATTTTTACTTTTTGCACTGGCTGAAACATTTTTCTGGTTCGCGTTCGCCAACGCATTGTGGGGCATTGCCTCAGGAATTGGTGGTTCAGCGCCAGCAGCCTACGCCGCAGACTCGGCGCCACCAGGGATGAACGCGTCAGCGATGAGTTTATTTCGCATGCTAGGTGATATTGGTTACGTTGTTGGTCCAATATTACTGGGGTTTATTGTCGATATTCATGGGACCAATGTGGCACTTTATCTGGCGGCGTCTATTTTATTTATCATAGGCATTTTATTCGCAAGATTTGCTCCGGAGTCATACAAACCAAATTGAAGTGAATAAAGTGGCTTTGAAAAATTTATATATAAAATAGAATAAAGCAGTTAAAATCTCCGTATTATATAGTTAAGAATGGGGAATTAACGTGCTGAATCTTGACGATAAAAATACGACTGGGCCGGCAATTCGATTGAACTCCGCAGATAATGTGTCGATTGCTTTGAGTGAAATAAGCTCAGGAACGACACTTCCAGATACTAATATCGTAACACGCGAAATAATTCCTCCGGGGTATAAGATAGCTATCGATGATATCCCCAAAGGTGATCCTATAAAAAAATATAATGTCACAATTGGTTTTGCAAAAAACGACATCTTAGCTGGGACCATGCTGCATAACCATAACATCGAATTTAAAGAATTCGACCGCGATTATGCTTATACCGAAGAATTCAAACCATTACAGTTGCTTCCGGAAAACCAGCAGGCCACATTCGAAGGATTTTTAAGACCGAATGGTGCCGCGGGAACCCGCAACTTTATCGCAATCGTCTCTACAGTAAATTGTTCAGCCACTGTTGTTCATGCAATAGCAGATCATTTTACAAAAGAACGTATGGCAGAATACCCCAATGTGGACGGTGTAGCCGCATTCAGTCACCACACGGGTTGTGGCATGGAATTGACAGGCGAACCAATGGACTTACTCCATAGAACTCTCGCAGGTTACATAAGGCATCCGAATGTAGCGTCCAGTTTAGTCGTTGGTTTAGGATGCGAACGATGCCAAGTAGGTGGTCTTTTCGAATCTGAGAAACTCACTCCCGGACCTAATTTAAGAACGCTTGTAATGCAAGAGTCGGGAGGAACTAGGCAGACAATTTCTGATGGCATCGCTGTTGTCGAAGAACTATTAAAAGAAGCAAATAAATGCAGCCGGCAAACACTCCCTGCAAGTCATATTATGGTCGGATTGCAATGCGGAGGTTCGGATAGCTTCTCCTCTATTACAGCTAACCCAGCCCTTGGCAAAGCAATCGATATCCTCTCAAAACATGGGGGAACTGGTATACTCTCAGAAACACCAGAGATATATGGCGTTGAACACACTTTAACAGCGAGAGCAGCCTCAGTTGAAATTGGACAAAAATTAATTGAGCGGATTCGTTGGTGGAAAGATGAATACGCAGTTGGTCGCGATGTACAAATCAATGGAACCGTAAGCCCTGGCAATCAACAAGGAGGGCTAGCGAATATTCTAGAAAAGTCCCTTGGATCTTCTATGAAAGGCGGCACTGGCCCGCTGATGGAAGTCTATAAATATGGGGAACCAGTGAAAACCCATGGCTTTGTTTTCATGGATTCTCCTGGATTCGATCCTGTTTCCGCTACGGGACAGATAGCTGGTGGTGCAAATATGATCGCGTTTACCACTGGCCGCGGATCATGTTTTGGCGCAAAGCCTAGTCCTTCAATAAAACTCGCAACGAATACACCGATGTTTAAAAGGTTAGAGGAGGATATGGATATCAACTGTGGAGCATTACTGGATGGCGAGGTTGATATGGAAGCCATGGGCCAACGAATATTCGAATATTTTCTTTATGTCGCCTCAGGTGGAAAAACCAAGAGTGAGAAACTCGATTTGGGTAGACATGAATTTATTCCGTGGAATATTGGTATAACAGGTTAGCATCACTATAAGTATATCCTGTTCGATGGTGCTGCGCCCGCTTAATTCTAAAGTTTCACTCTTTCATTTAGTGGATCGTAAAATGGGCGAATACTTGCCTCAGCTGAAACTCGTGTCCCGGCAATGTCAATCTCATAATCGGAATTCATTATTTGCTCAACAGTTTCTTCTCTCTGACACGGCACATAACCCAGACCCACCGATGCTCCAAGGTAATGCCCAAATCCACCTGACGTAATTCGACCAACCGATGTTCCATCTCGATAAATAGTTTCATTGTGGTAAAGTAGAGGCATGCTATCACGCAGTTTGAATTGTAGTAATCGTCTTTCGAGTCCCCTATCTTTTTTAGCTAAAACTGCGTCCCGTCCAATAAAATGTCCAAATTTAGCCATTGGCTTATTCAATTTGACACAAAACCCCAAGCCAGCCTCTAATACATGATCCTCATCTGTTATATCGTGCCCAAAATGACGATATGCTTTTTCCAGTCTACAGGAATCAAGCACATGCATTCCGCATAATTGAAGGCCTTTGTCACTGCCATTTTGGATAATATTATCAAAAACGTGTTTTGCCATGTCTGTGGGGACATATAATTCCCATCCTAATTCACCAACGTAGCTAATGCGATGAGCTCTTGCAAAACCCATCCCTATTTCTATTTCTTTGGCAGTTCCAAAGGGAAATTTTTCATTAGATAATTCTTCGGGGGTAATGGCCTCTAAAAGACTTCGAGATTTTGGTCCCATTAAAGAAAATACGGCCTCTGCACTGGTAATATCTGTAACAATACAATGAGCTTCATCTGGGATATTGCGTTTGATCCACGATAAGTCTCTGACAGCCGAGGTTGCCGCAGTAACCACAACAAACGAAGTTTCAGAAAGCCTTGTTACCGTCAAATCAGCCTCTATACATCCGGATTCGTTAAGCCATTGGCCATAAACTATTTTACCCGCATCCACAGCAATATCGTTTGCCATAATTCTTTGTAAAACAGCTTCTGCATCCCTTCCCTCAACTCGAAATTTGGCAAAAGAAGTTAAATCGAAAAAGCCAACCCCTGTTCGAACAGCAAGATGCTCTTTTGCGGAATATTCAAACCAATTTTGTCTTTGCCAAGAATATTGATATTCTGCTTTTTTACCATTCTTCATGTCCTTTTCAGGCAAGAACCAATTTGGTCTTTCCCAGCCCGCCGTTTCACCAAAACATGCGCCAAGCCCAAGAAGGTCATCATGAATCGGACTTTTCCTTATTCCCCGAGCAGATGCATATTGCCTGTAAGGAAAGTGGTCTGCGTAGAGTAGTCCAAGTGTTTCTTTTGATCGGTGGTAAAGATAGGTTTTATTAGACTGGAACTGTTGCATTCGGCGAATATCTACATCCCATAGATCGAACGGGGGTTCTCCAGCATCCATCCACTCTGATAAAGCCTTTCCTGCACCACCAGCAGATTGAATTCCGATAGAGTTAAACCCACACGCCATATAAAAGTTTTTAAGGTTTGGCGCTTCCCCAAGTAAATATCTATCGTCCGGAGTAAAACTCTCTGGACCATTGAAAAATAGCTGTATTCCCGCTTTTTCTAAAAGTGGCATGCGTCGCACAGCAGCATCTAGAATTGGTGAAAAATGTTCAATGTCTTCAGGTAATTGGTCAAAACAAAAGTCATCCGGAATTCCATCCATGCCCCATGGCTTTGCCTTTAATTCAAATGCTCCAATTAATAATTTACCCGCGTCTTCTTTATAATAGGTTGCTTCGTCAGGGACCCTTAAGACAGGAAGATTTGGTTGCAATTCAGGAATGGGTTCCGTCACAATATAAAAATGTTCACTTGCATGAAGTGGAGTATTCACATTGGCCATACGACCGATTTCACGGCCCCACATCCCGGCACAATTAACTACATAATCCGCTGCTATTGTGCCCTTGTTGGTCTCTACACCTGTTGCATACCCTTTAGCCTGAGTAACTCCAACCACTTTAACATCTTCATAGATCTCGGCGCCGTTTTGGCGAGCTCCTTTGGCTAAAGCTAAGGCAATATTTGTTGGATCGGCTTGTCCATCACTTGGAAGAAAAAGGCCTCCTACAGAATCAGAAATATTTAAAAGAGGGTAGCGAGCTTGGACTTCATCAGAGGATAAGATATCAGCCTCAATACCACAATTTTTTGCCATCACGGCACCACGTGAAAATTCCTCCATACGCTCCGAGGTGACAGCTAGAGAGAGGGATCCGTTCCTCCTATACCCTGTAGCGATCCCTGTTTCTGCCTCCAATTCATTGTACAAGTCGGTCGAATAAATTGCTAATTTAGTCATATTATAGGTAGCTCTTAGTTGCCCTATCAAACCTGCGGCATGCCAAGTGGTACCACTTGTTAATTGTTTTCTTTCTAGAAGGACAACGTTTTTCCAACCTAATTTTGTTAGATGATAAGCGACAGAACACCCTATGACACCACCACCAACTATCACCACTCGAGCTCGACTTGGGAAATCAGCCATTACACCTGTCCGATTCGTACAAAATATCAGTTTTTATTTTATTCACACATTAAATCTAAGCAAGTGACGGGTTTAGTTCAATTCTGCGAGATCGCAAATAGAAATAAACAAAGACAATAAAATTGACAACATTGAAGCAAAACCCGCCTACAAACGCGAATTTGTAAGAACCCATCACATCATAGATATGACCGGCCATCCACCCTCCAATAGCCATTCCAACTGCAGCAAACCCGTATTGAGCCGCAACTCGCCAGCCAATCTGTGTCACAGGAAACCATAGCCTCAAGATCATGGGATAACAGGGCATGATACCAGCAAACCCAATACCGAAAAGCGCTGCCGCTATATAAAGACCCACAAGACTATCCACCCAAGCAAAAACCAGCAACATCGTGGCTTGACTGGCGGAACCAATCAACAAAGTGAGAACGGGTCCGATTTTGTCCGAAAGTATACCAAAACAAATTCTGCTAACAAATCCACACCCCATCAGAACGGATAAAAGTCCCGCAGCATTTGAAGCGGAATGTCCAAGGTCAGTGCCATAACTCACGAGATGCACGACTGGCATAGCCATTGCTGAGCAACAGCAGATAACTGCTACCCACAACACCATTTGTACTTTAATGGACGACAACCCCAGAACAAGCCCATAATTATTTACATTCTCGTTGAGGTGGTCTTTCTGTACTGTAGGAGGATGTGGCCTAATTAACCAAGCTAAGGGAAGCATGGTAATCAGAGAAAATATCGAAAAATAAAAAAAAGTTTCGCGCCAACCAACTAAATCATTCATATTCTGGAATATTGGAGGCCACAACACGCCTGCCAATCCCTGACCAGACGCTATTATTGCGACGGCTAGGCCGCGTCTTTTATCAAACCAGCGTGTAGCGTTTGCTACCAGAGGCGCTATCATCGCTGCTTTTCCAAAAAGCCCTATTAGAACACCATTGGCAAACCACAACTCCCAACGATCCTGTGTAAAACTTGCCACGAAAGCACCAAGAGCAATCATAAGAGAACCGAATACGGCAGGTCCAAGGATCCCACGACGGTCCATCCATAATCCCATAAAAATACCACCGATACCGGCGCCTATCATCATCAGTGAATAAGCCAACGACGGAACCCATCTCTGTTCACCGAGGTCCGCTGCAATCGGTTTAAGTGCAACAAAAAGTATATTGGGAGCGCCTAGTGCAATCGTATTCAGCAATAGAGAGGCGATGATAATTACCCAACCATATGGGATTTCTATACTGGCTGTTTTCTCTTTAGTCATTAAAAACTCGTCTTTTGATTTTGGTGCAAGCAACAACAATACTCTAAACAGCAAGATCGAGCTTTTGGACCATCAGATATAGACGATCTCTAAGATCAACATTCCGAAAAAGCAATTTATTTTTATTTTTTTTACAAACACGATATTCGCACAAACCTGCATTATGGATTGCCTAAACAAAGAAATATCGCGTTACACTCTTTACAGGAAGCTAGTTCTTAATAGAAACTATTCATCTATGCTAAAAAAGGGAGGAAAATCAGTGTCAGTTGGTTTCAGAATATTAAATAGAAAACAAAAGGTTGATCCTGATTTAGCTAACCAATTTCTTGAGCTACCCGTCGCAAATGTTAGTGATAGCATGTGGCGAATGACAGCCGGCGGATCATCTCTTCGCCCCATGCATAAATCAGGTCAAATGGCAGGTGCAGCGTTAACCGTCAAATCTCGTCCCGGAGATAACCTAATGTTGCATAAAGCCATCGATATGGCAGAACCGGGCGATATAATTGTCTGCGATGCAGGAGGTGATCTAACAAATTCGCTCATGGGAGAATTAATGTTAGCCCATGCAGCTAAGCGGAATGTTGGCGGGTTTGTGTTAAATGCTGCGGTAAGAGATGTGCTGGCATTTCTAGATGTCAATCTCCCCGTTTTTGCTGCAGGAGTGAGCCACCGCGGCCCCTATAAAGATGGCCCAGGAGAAATCAACGTTCCTATAGCAATAGATGGCATGGTAATCGAGCCAGGCGATTTGGTCATTGGAGACTGGGACGGTGTTCTCGCAGTGCCGTTTGACGATGTCCAAAGAGTCCTTGAGCTTACAATCTCAAAACAGAAGACAGAGGTGGATCAAATGGCTGAGATTGAGTCGGGTACGAGTGACCGTTCGTGGATAGATAAAGCGCTAAAGGAGCGCGGATGCGCGATGCCATAGGCATGGTCAATTGATGTTTGTAATAGCTACTCGATCACTGCGAATATTAATCCGCAGCTAAAATCCCCGCACGACTATCTAAAAACTCCTCGAAACATCCTATGGCATAATCCAAGTCCTCATCAACCATTGGCAATGATAGGTTTAGCATTCCTCGCCTCGCGTGATAAACGCCTGAATTCAGCATGTCTAAATGCAGTAGATCGCGTTTTCGATTAGCTATCGGATCATTCACGGGGCGAAGAATAGGTTTGTCCGTGAAATGGATAGTATTCATTGAACCAATCCCGCTCACCTGCATGGGCAACGATCTCGTCTCAATACTATTTATTAAGCGCCTTCTAAAACTATCACCCTTAGCATTTAATTGCCTGCAAGCCTCCGGCGTAAAAAGTTGTGTCAAACCGGCTACTCCAGCGGTCATAGTCATTATATTATTGTTAAAAGTGCCTGCATGAGGCCAGGCACCATCAGCTTTAGGATTGAACCCTTCCATTATGTCTTCTCTTCCACCGAAAGCACCAAAAGAAACCCCGCCCCCAAGATACTTTCCCAATGTTATTAAATCAGGCAAGATTTCCAGATCGCCGTGTCTTCCGCCAGGCGCCAATCTTGATGTCATAACCTCATCAAAGATTAATAGTGTTCCGGTTTCTATAGTTGCGCTGCGGAGAGTTGCAAGGAATTCTTTAGAGGCAGGTATACAACCGCTTGAACCCATCATGGGCTCCACAATTACACAAGCTAGTTGATCACCTTCTCGTTTTATTACCTCGCGAGCAACCGCTGGATCATTATACGGAATGAGGACCATTTCAAAAGGAGCATTTATGGGTGATGGTGAAGCAAAATATAGCACCCCTCCATGATACCCACCTTCCATCGCCATTACTTTAGAGCGTCCGGTGAACGCCCTTGCAGCACCAATAGCCATTAGGTTCGCTTCGGTACCAGAATTTGTAAACCGAATTAGATCGAGGGCAGGGAAACGTTCGACAAGTAAACGGGCGAGCCGTGCCTCCATCATGTTGGGCCCTCCCAAGACGATGCCATCCCTAACTGCCGTCTCAATCGCTGACTGAATAATTGGGTTACTATGACCATAAATACCCGCCGTGTATTCGCCCAGAAAATCTACAAGTTTATGTCCATCCGCATCATATAAATGAGCTCCCTCACCTTTCGAAAAAGTTAACGGATAAGGCGCATAATGCAATACGGTACGGGTATTACCTCCGGGCATTACTTCAGAAGCGCTGACATGCATCGCTGCACTGTTTGGATTACGCTGTTTAAAATTATCCTCAGCCTCGGCGTAGGACGTCTCCAAATTCACGTTTTTTAATACAGTGTTCATATCATCCTCTATTTTCAAATGGTGATATCTTGATATTACACAATTGCAAAATGTTTTACGCAACAGAATAACTGGAACAACAATATCTTATTAGTTCCAGAAAATACTGCAATCAATTATAAAATATTTTCAAAAATATTGTTTAATTTCTGGTTATTACCATTCTAAAATATTAGGTTAGCTCTAGTGTATGCCAAGATATTTTTAAGGATAGAATAAATGATACCGCGTTACTCCCGTCCTATAATGGAAAAAATTTGGGAGCCAGAAAACCGTTTCCAAATCTGGTTTGAAATAGAAGCACATGCCTGCGACGCACAAGCAGAATTGGGAGTGATTCCAAAAGAGGCGGCAAAAGCTGTCTGGGAGAAAGGTGGGTTTGATGTAAAGCGCATAGATGCGATAGAGGCGGAGGTTAAACACGACGTAATCGCCTTTCTTACTAGCCTCGCTGAATACGTTGGACCAGAGGCTAGATTTGTTCATCAAGGAATGACCTCATCGGACGTATTGGACACATGTCTTTCTGTGCAACTCAGTCAAGCTGCCGATATTTTGCTCGAGGATATGGATAATTTACTTGCTGCCCTAAAACGCAGGGCTATAGAACACAAACTTACTCCGACTGTTGGTAGAAGCCATGCTATTCACGCGGAACCTACAACCTTTGGCGTTAAACTCGCGGGGTTCTATGCGGAGTTCAAAAGAAATAAAGATCGATTAGAAATTGCCCGAGAAGAGATAGCAACCTGCGCTATTTCCGGACCGGTTGGAACCTTTGCAAGTATAGACCCAAAAGTAGAACAACACGTAGCGGACAAACTTGGACTTAAAATCGAACCTGTCTCAACACAGATTATCCCTCGTGATAGACATGCCGTATTCTTCGCGGTACTCGGCGTCATAGCAAGTTCTTTGGAACGCCTGGCGGTTGAAGTGAGACATTTACAAAGAACAGAGGTGCGGGAAGCCGAGGAATTTTTCTCAGAAGGACAAAAGGGCTCGTCGTCCATGCCTCATAAGCGAAACCCGGTGTTGACAGAAAACATAACTGGACTGGCGCGGTTAGTTAGAGGCCATGTCATTCCAGCACTGGAAAATGTGGCACTTTGGCACGAGCGGGATATTTCGCACTCTTCCGTTGAGCGCGTGATCGGTCCCGATAGCACCATTGGGCTAGACTTTGCACTGGCAAGAATGACGAATGTGATAGATAAATTAATTATTTACCCAGAAAATATGCAATCTAATTTAGATAAGCTAGGAGGCCTCATACATTCCCAGAGGGTTCTTCTTGAATTAACTCAAAAAGGAATGACACGAGAAGAGTCCTATGCAGCAGTCCAACGCAACGCCATGCCGGTCTGGCTCGAAGGCAAAGACTTTCGGAATTTGTTAAAAGCCGATAGCGCTATAGAAAAGTATCTTAGTCATAGTGAGATAGACGATCTGTTCGAAATGTCTTTCCATATGAAACATATCGATACAATTTTCCTCCGGGTTTTTGGGGAGTAGTAAGAAAGTACTAGAAAAAACGTCTATTAAAAATGCAAAACTTATAAAATATTAATAGGACGACGAACGGAAATGAATTCTGTTGTTATTGACACATCTAAACACAACATCTCCACGCCAGCATTTTCAGCATGAATAAAAGCCTTTTGATAGTCTGAGTCTATATCTCCAGCTATACAAAAACGGTCACAATCCATGCGTTGAACAAGATATACCATCACTGCTCTGTCCCCGTTTTTAACCTGATTTGCCAATTCATTTAAATGGCGTGCACCGCGCGTCGTCACTGAGTCTGGAAACTCGGCTATACCAGGAATAACGCCGGCATCCCTTTTCAAATGAACATTTTTAATTTCCACCCAACATCGACCGCGCGCTGAATCCTCCAACAACACATCAATCCGAGATCGATCTCCATAATTCACCTCTCTTCTTATGGTTTCATAGCCAGCGAGTTCTGGTATTCTACCCGCTGTAATAGCCTCCGAAACAATCGTGTTTGGATATCCCGTGTTAATCCCAACTAATCCATTTTTATCTTCAAATAATTCAAAAGTGAATGGAAGTTTACGCTTCGGATTATCTGAGCGGGAGAGCCAAATTTTTGATCCAGGTGTCATCAATCCCGTCATTCGACCAGGGTTGGGACAATGTGCAGTGACTTTGGTTCCATCTTCCAGAATGACATCTGCCAAAAAACGTTTGTAACGCTTTACTAATATCCCAGGATGAAGTGGACGAGGCAGTTCCATGGTGCTATCCAATAAGTACAAAAAGTTATTCATTCTTGTAAGAGAACAAATATGGCTTCTGACGACAATACGATCAATATCGTTACCGCTGCTTTTGTTATAATAGGCAACGAAATACTATCGGGTAGAACAAAAGATGCAAATTTATCCTTCCTTGCTTCGGAATTATCTAATATCGGAATACGACTCGAAGAGGTTCGAATCATAAAAGACGACCATTTAATAATAGCCGAAACAGTCAGAATTATTAGAAAACAATACGATTATGTTTTTACATCAGGAGGGATTGGCCCAACCCACGATGACATCACCTGCGACTCCATAGCGCAATCTTTTAACCTAGAAGTTTACCATCACCCCGATGCAGTTCAGCGCATGTCTGACCATGCAAGAAAACGAGACGTTGAATTAAATGAAGCACGGATGCGAATGGCACGTACCCCCAAAGGTGCAACTTTAATTCTCAATCCAATATCGGCAGCACCTGGATTTACGGTCGAAAATGTTCATGTAATGGCTGGGGTCCCTAGTGTGTTCCAGGCGATGGTAAAAGAATTACTACCAACACTTAAAACCGGTACAAAAGTACATTCAGTAACCGTAATTTGTAACCTGGGTGAAGGTTTGATAGCCAAAGGACTGGAAGAAATTCAAACTCAAAAACCCAACATCGATATAGGTAGCTATCCCTATTTCCGTTCAGGTGTCTATGGCACTGAACTTGTTTTGCGAGGAACAGATATCAAAGATATAGAAGCGAGTGCCGAATCTATTCGGCAACTCATTATAAAAAATGGTGGACACCCCACTAATGAAAAGGACTATAAATGAATATTGACTTAAGTCACAGACAGTCTGGTTCTGGCCATATCACTACTATAACCTATAGCCGTGAAGAAAAATTAAATAGCTTGAATTCCACAGGCATCAAAGACCTGCACCAAGCATTCATATCCTTAATGAATGATGAAGACCTAAGAGCAATCGTATTAACTGGCTCAGGACCCAAAGCATTTTTTGGCGGCGCCGATATATTTGAAATGAGCGAACTGGACTCGAAAGGTGCAAAAGAATTTATAACTTCACTACATAAACTTTTTCTAGCTATACGTTCTCATCCAGTTCCTGTAATCGCTCGAATTAATGGTTATACGTTGGGTGCGGGCATGGAATTGGCTGCTGCATGCGATTTAAGAGTATCCGTAGACACAGCTATATTTGGGATGCCTGAAGTTAGAGTTGGTTTACCGTCAGTCATTGAAGCAGTCCTGCTTCCCCGTTTAATTGGATGGGGAAGGTCCAACTATCTTGTGTTAACAGCAGAGAATATAAGCGCAACAACAGCTTATGAATGGGGTTTTCTTGAAAACATCTGTACCGAGAATAATTTGGACGAACAAATTAATGCGATTTCTGATGCAATTGCCTGTTCTGGGGCAATTGCCGTACGAAGCCAGAAAGCTTTAGTTGGGAAATGGGAACAACTTTCATTAGAAGATAGTATTAACGCAGGTATCGACGCGTTTGAGAAAGCTTATAAAACAGGCGAACCAAACATAATGATGCAACCATTTTTGAACAGAAAAAAAAGGAAATAAAAGTAAACCCTACCCTTAAAACTCAAATAGAGAAACGTTTGACTGCCTCAGGATCGAAAGAAAAACCCATGCCTGGACGGTCTGGAATTAAAATATCACCATCAATCATTTCTATTTTCTCTTTAAATAGCTCAACAAACCATGGCATGTGCTCCGCGTAGCTTATGTTAGATACGGCCCCACAAAGCTGCAAACTGTGTTCGGTAAAGATATGAGGGCTTACGGGAATATCGACTGCTGCTGCCATGTGAGCAACCTTTATCCATTCTGACACGCCACCCACCCGCTCTAAATCAGGCATTAAAACATCTGCTGCTCGCCGTTCTATCATATCTTGGAAACCATAGCGGGTATATTCGGTTTCTCCACTCGCGATTGGTGTGTCAAGTTCCGCCGCAACACGGGCTGAACCAGCCAAATCGTATGCTTGAACTGGCTCCTCAAACCATATGAGATCAAACTGCTCTAGGCCTCTGCCAAGCTTTATCGCCTGATTTACACTCAAACCTTGATTAGCATCAACCATCAAATCAACCGATGGACCTATAGCCTCTCTGACGGCAGCAACTCGCTCTAAATCCATATTGCCATCAGGCAATCCAATACGCATTTTTATGGCTTTGAAACCCTCCTGCACAAAAGATTTTGCCTGGGCCTGAAGGTCTTCGATTGTCATGGAGGTCCATAAACCACCACTAGCATAGGCAGGAACTCGGTCTCTTGAACGGCCTAACAATCGACCCACCGATGTATTATAATATTTACCCTTTATATCCCAGCACGCCCAGTCAATTGCGGCCATTCCAAAAATAGTAACGCCTTTATGTCCGAGGAAATTAATTTCTTTCCACATACCAGAATATAGCGCCTCCGTGTCTAAAGGGTTTTTGTTGATGACTACCGGTCCAAGCGCTTTAATCATCACCTCCAATACAGGTACCTTGTGCTTCCCTATTACCCAAAGGTAACTCTCCCCAATAATACCTTCATCTGTCTCTATCCAAACCAACAACCCAGCAACACCCGTTATATTATGTATTGAGGTTCCAATTGGCTCTTTGAATGGGATTTCTATTGCCTGAGTGCGAATAGCGGTAATTTTCATAAAAAATACTCTCTTATATTTTGTGGTTTTATCAGCTGTTCAAACTATTTGTCGGGAGTGCATTTAATAGCAGAGTACCAAATCCTACCATCTGGGGACTAGTCCCTCTATAAGCGGCTATCGCCGCCAAGACTTGTTGCTTCTGGTTCTCATCTAATGGAGGCTCTTTTTGTGTTAGATCTAAGTTACCCCAGATTTCGGAGGCGGAATAAAAAACTCCATCCGCAATTGTTTCACAAATATCTATTATTATAGGGTCGTGCAATAGCGGACCCAATTCGTTTGCAACATGCTTCAGATACAAAGGCCATCTAGCTAAAATGCGATAAATACCTGGAATAAATGTTTCGCCTGCCAAAGTCGTAGAAAATATATTGATAACAGCCAACTCACTTTCACTCATGTCTTCCCAAGGGAGCATTTTTGGCAAGGGAGATAAACGAGGAGGTAATGGGAATACATTTTTATTTAGAGTAGGTGCATCTGACCCCTCACCTAATAAAAGATGGTTCATGCAGCCCGCAAATATAAGATTGATAGGGCTAACTCTTGTGAATGTAAGACATGTCTCAATGATCGTATTTTTCGAGATATCATCTATTTTCATATCTGCCAATTCTCCACTCGACAGCGGCGTAAGCGGCTTTAAAGCAGATATATCAACCCGCCTCCACCCTATATTCTGTATAAGTCCCGTCTGAAACGCTGGGAGGGTGATTCTCCAAATCCACTCTAAAAGCCCAGGATATGTTGCAAGATGTCTAAATAATGACGAAACATATGGAGCCGCATAATATTCTTTAATTTCCTGATATATTTCAGCTACCGAACCTGTGGCATCGTCCTCAGATAGTTCCCGCATTCTCTCCATTAATTTATAATCCATTAAATTGATCTAAAACATGCTATCGACTACGTTTAATAGTAAAGCATAAATACAACTTAATTATAGAGGCTATTCCGGATATGGCACTACCAGATTGCGAATTGAGGGGTATTGATCACGTTGTAATTCGCGTACACCAACTCGCTCCTATGTTAAACTTTTACTGTGATATACTTGGCGCTTGTCTAAAAAAAGAAAATGCTGATATGGGACTCTACCACCTATCTATTGGTAGTTCGATGATAGACCTGGTTCCAGTGGATGGAAAACTTGGTTTGCAGGGAGGAGCTCCTCCTGGCAGAGAAGGTCATAATGTCGACCATATTGCCATAGAAATTTTCCCCTTCGACGGAGAAAAGATTAGAAAATATTTGATAAGTCAGGGTGTCAACTCAGAGGAACCTGTTATCCGCTATGGCGCTAATGGAAAAGGCCCCTCGATTTATATCAAGGATCCCGAAGGGAATGGAATTGAGCTGAAAGGTGTCTAACTACCCAATGTTTGCGATGGTATTATTTACTCAGCCGCCGTTTTTGCTAGTTCTGGGTTATAAAATATGGCAAGCGCTTGTTTCTCGTGGGCTTTTGATTCAATAATTGCAGCCTCTTTAACATGCCCGTATCCCCTGATTTTTTCAGGTATACTCGCTAGCTCAACTGCTACTGAATGATTATCTCGGCTCAGGTTTCGACACACCATTTCTATTAACGCAAAATAATCCTCTATCAATAGTCTTTCTTGCTTTCTCTCCGCTGTCTTCCCAAAAACATCCCATGGCGTGCCTCTCAATCCCTTTAATTTTGAAAGCAAGCGAAAGCCATGCATTAACCAGGGGCCATAAACCTGTTTCTTTAATTGGCCTGTAGAAGGGTCACGTTTGGAAATAAGCGGTGGGGCTAGATTAAATTCGATCTTGTAATCACCGTCAAACTGCTCATTTAATTGTCTTAAAAACGTACCATCGGTGTAGAGCCTTGCCACTTCATACTCGTCTTTATATGACATTAATTTAAAAGCATAACGCGCTACAGCTACAGCAAACCCTTCACAACCCGGTGTGAGGTTTTCTTCCGCAGTCTCGGCTTTGCGCACCAAATTTTCATAACGCTCAGCATATGTGGCGTTTTGATACTGAGTAAGAAATTCTATTCGCTTCTCTTTTATCTCTTTCAACGAGGATGCTATTTCCCTATGAGCTGGCTTGGCGACTTTTGGCATCGCTAATTTTTCTACCGAAGTTAAATCATGCGCAGCTCTTCGTCCCCATAAAAGTGCCTGTTTATTGAAATCGACCGCTACCGCATTTAATTCTATAGCCTGCTCAACAGCCTCTAGCGACAACGGCAGTTGCCCCTTCTGGATAGCGTAACCAAGCATAAATAAGTTAGAGGCTATACTGTCACCAAGTAGATTAGTGGCTATTCTCGATGCGTCTATGAAATGCGTCGAGTTCTCTCCAGCTGCTGTTCGAAGTGCATCTTTAAAGACAGCGCCAGGAAAAGGTAAATCAGGATTACTTGTAAATGCTCCGGTCATTGTCTCCTGAGTATTTACAATGGCAGTAGTTTCCTCTTTGGAAACTTTAGATAAGCCCTCAACGCTGGCCGCGGTCACCATATCGCAGGCTAGCATCAATTTAGCACTGCCCGATGCTATTCTGACTGCGTGTATATCCTCCGGTCTTTTTGCTATTCTTATATGGCTTATCACTGCACCACCTTTTTGTGCTAGGCCAGCCATATCAAGTACCGATACGCCTTTTCCTTCAATATGAGCAGCCATACCGATTAAGGCTCCAATAGTTACGACCCCAGTTCCACCAATTCCTGTGACGATGACGCCATAGGGTTGCTCTAGCTTGGGTTGTTCTGGTGCAGGTAGTGCCTCAAACAAGTCAGCATCCGATGTTTCCATAGCCTTATTTTTTTTTACTTTTCCGCCGATTACATTCACAAAGCTGGGACAAAAGCCTTTTGTGCAGGAATAGTCTTTATTACACGCGGACTGATCAATTAATCGTTTTCGGCCATATTCTGTTTCTACTGGTGTCACAGAAACACAGTTGGAGGCAACCCCACAATCACCGCAACCTTCGCAAACTAGCTCATTAACAAAAATTCGTTTTGGGGGATCAATCATGGTACCACGCTTACGACGGCGGCGCTTCTCAGCAGCACAAGTTTGATCATAGATAAGAACCGAAAGGCCCTCTATTTCGCGTAACTCTTTCTGTACGTTGTCCAGCTCGTCTCTATGATGAATACTAGAATTTTCGGGCCATTTTGTTCCGATAGGATATTTATCTGGATCGTCTGAGCATACTCGCACCTGCTTCGCACCTTCGGCAGCAACTTGTGCCGCTATCTGAGGAACCGTGAAACCACCATCAGCAGGCTGTCCACCAGTCATAGCTACCGCATCATTATATAGAATTTTATAGGTTATATTAACGCCAGAAGCCGCTGACGCACGAATTGCCAAAGCACCTGAATGCGTATAGGTCCCATCACCTAGGTTAGCAAAAATATGTTTAGTCTCCGTAAATGCCGCCTGACCTATCCATGGAGTGCCTTCGGCCCCCATATGGGTAAAGGTAGATGTATCGCGATCCATCCAAACCGACATAAAATGACAACCAATCCCTGCTGTGGCGCGGCTGCCCTCGGGAACTTTAGTGGATGTATTATGGGGACAACCAGAACAAAAATACGGTGTCCTAGCAAAATCCGTTTTGCTTTGGATTAACTGAGCTTCCCTAGCCTCTATGATCCGAAGCTGTTGTTGTATTTCACTACCTTGATGAAATTGCGCAATGCGTGAGGCGATAACAGTGGCTATTTGGGTAGCGGTTAATACACCTGCGGCAGATTGAAGAGGTTGTTGTTTTTCATCTAACTTACCAACAATACGTGGTCGTTTATTTAAGGGATAGTTATATAATTCTTCTTTAAGTTGGTTTTCTATAAGTGGGCGTTTTTCTTCGATTACTACAATTTCCTCTAAGCCCTCTGCAAATTCATGAACTCCTGCTGGTTCCAAAGGCCATGGCATCCCAATTTTATAGAGTCGGATTCCAATAGTAGCAGCTTTTTCTTCGGTGATCCCCAAATCCTCAAGTGCCTGTCTAACATCAAGATATGATTTGCCAGTTGTCACTATTCCCAATTTAGCCTTGGGACTGTCTATAATCAGCTTATCTATCTTATTAGCTCGCGCGAAAGCTCGGACGGCTTTTAATTTGTAGTTATGAAGTCTATGTTCTTGCTCAATCCAATCGTCTGGCCATCGAATATGCAGCCCACCATCCGGTATATTAAAGTCGGGAATTTCAATATTCACACGATCTGGCGCAACATCTATCGACGCGGAACTATCCATATTTTCTGCTGTCGTCTTGAATGCCACCCAACACCCAGAAAACCGGGACATCGCAAAACCTAAGACGCCATAGTCAAGTATTTCCTGAACACCAGCGGGATTTAGAACGGGTATACTTGCATCCATAAATGCAAATTCGCTTTGATGCGGAACGGTTGATGATTTGGCTGCATGATCATCTCCGGCGATTAATAAAACGCCGCCATGTTTTGATGGGCCTGACATATTGCCATGTTTAAAAACATCGCCGCAACGATCGACCCCTGGCCCCTTACCATACCAAATACCAAAAACACCATCATACTTTCCACCCTCAAACAAATTTGTCTGTTGGCTACCCCATATTGCTGATGCGGCTAAATCCTCATTCAAACCCGGTTGGAATTTTATATGATTATTTTCCAGAAACTTTCTGGCATTCCAAAGCTGTTGATCATACCCACCAACTGGTGACCCTCTATATCCTGAAATAAAACCTGCTGTATTTAATCCGCTGATAACATCGCGCTGGCGCTGGACGATTGGCAAACGAGCCAATGCCTGAACACCCGTGATGAATACTCGTCCCTCGTCCAAAGTATATTTATCGTCTAATGTAACGGCAAATTCAGCCATCAATTTTCCCCAACTAATAACTACCCTTTATTGCTCAATCGTATCATTAATTTCATGTAATGTGCACATAGGGTATGATTATTCATCAAATAAGCGGATCTAAGCATGCATATAATTATTCGCAGCATATAGTAAGGAAATAGTACTACGATATATTTTATCAATAAAAGCAAAAAAGTTTTAACTTACATTTTAACATAATTTTTTATTTAAAAGGATGAACATAGTCTTTTGATATCTACTCGCATTATCATCAAAAATCAGGCATAAAAGAAAAATTTTCTGGAGTAAGCGATGTCAGTATTGGTCACAGGTTCGGCTGGTTTTATAGGAATGCATACTGCCAACGCTTTGCTCGACAGAAACGAAGAAGTTATTGGTATAGATAGTATAAATGATTATTATGATCCTGAATTAAAAAGAGCCCGTTTAGAAAAATTACGGGTTAATAAAAATTTTTATTTCGAGAAGCTCGATTTTGCGGCTCCTGGGTCATTAAATCTTCTCATCCAAAAATATCCAGAGATTGATAGAATAATTCATCTAGGTGCACAAGCTGGTGTTAGATACTCAATAGATAATCCGCATCAATATATGCAGTCCAATCTATGCGGCCAACTGGCTATATTAGAGTTCTGCAAATCTAAAATGAGTGATACTCGCCCTATAAAGAATTTCGTCTATGCGAGTTCGTCTTCCGTATATGGTTCCAATAAAAAGATCCCATTTTCTATAAACGATAATACTGATCAACCTGTTTCATTCTATGGTGCGACGAAAAAAGCAGGAGAGGTAATGGCTCACTCTTATGCCCATCTCTATCAAATTCCAACAGTTGGTTTGCGGTTTTTCACTGTTTATGGTCCTTGGGGCCGTCCGGACATGTCACCCTATATATTCACAAACAGTATACTAAGCGAAAAACCTATAAAAGTTTTCAATAAAGGTGAAATGATGAGGGATTTTACTTTTATTAACGATATTGTATCAGGAATTCTAAGTGCTCTCGATACTCCACCAATAAGTTTGAATGGATCACCACCTCACAAGATTTACAATCTTGGTAATAATAAACCCGTTTCACTTATGAACTATATCAATGTTATTGAAAGGGCTTGCAATAAAAAAGCTATTATCGATTTGCAGCCGATGCAAGCAGGGGACGTGGTACAAACCTACGCTAATATTGAAGAAAGTGAAAGAGATCTAGGATATGCCCCTACTACGTCCATAGATATAGGAATACCCCGATTTGTTGATTGGTTTATATACTACCATTCCTAGGAACTTTTCTAATGAAAAATAGATATTGTAATTATAAGGCCTCTACGCCGCCATTCTTGATCAAAGTGGATAATTTCTGTTTGTCATATTCATTTTCTAGCTTTTTGGCCAAACTAGCTGCCTCAAAATTAAGATTTTCGCCGCAATCCACTGGTGGGGACTTTCTCCAATAAGACAAGTAATCAGAGCTTTCAGATAGACCAGATTTCATTGCAGCAGCATCTATTGCTTGGGCGAACCGTCTATTCAACTCTACTTTGGCTTTTTCTTTTTTCCGCCCTTTACCGCGTTCAGCTATTATCTGAGCAGGTATATCACGCCAGTATACGATGATTAAATAAGCCATGGAGATCTGATCAACTAGGCCCTAGGCTGAACTGCCGAGGCCATAAATTTTCCAAGTTCACCATAGCCCCGTATTCGTCGTTCATATTGAAGGCCCAGGCGGTCTGCGGCTTTTCTAGCTTTCAATTCCAAGCTACTATCGTCTGTTTGCGCTATATAAATCAGTTTTTTATAATTTTTGAAGTATTCAAATAATAACTCTGGAAACCGATCCAAACCCAACCCTTTCAAAATAACCCGGTCAAAATGACGGGCAAGGTAATCTGTTAAATAAAAGCATCCAGGCTCATCGGCATGGGTTTTCTCAAATTCTTCCCTACCCATAAAAAATTCATAACAGTGAGGACCGGGAATTCTAGTAACACCTTCTTCTTCTATTAATTTATCGAGTTCACCCCCTGTACCGCAATCTCCATAAAGGACAAATATACGAGCGAACTTTGCCTTAGCTGTACGGATTTTCTTTTTGATGGCTGGGGTGATTTTTTCTGGGGAATTATGCCAACTTGCCGGCAAGCAACTAACCTCGACATTTGAAAACTTATTCAAAGTTTTAATAGCGATCACCTCTTTTGCAATCGCCCCACATGTTATGAATAAGATTTTTTGTACCTTTGTTATTTTAGTTTGCATCTCATTACAACCAATGAAAATTCATTACCTATCTGCGAACTGCGTCATAACCATTTTTCATAAAACTTAACACTAATTATTCTACGTTCATTTCAATCGAGTTAGAGCCGCGTCTTTTTTCAATAAGAGATTTTGCTATTTCGACCGTAACAGCCGCGTCTCTGCAGTAAGCATCAGCCCCAATACTTTCTGCAAAGTCTTCATTCAATGGAGCTCCCCCAACCAGGACAATATAATCGTTCCTAATTCCTTTTTCCTTCATGGTATCAATAACTATTTTCATATAAGGCATCGTTGTAGTCAGAAGTGCAGACATACCAAGGATGTCTGGCTTATGTTCTTCAAGAGCCTCCAAATAGGTTTCAACTGGATTATTAATACCCAAATCAACAACATCAAAACCCGCTCCCTCCATCATCATCGAGACCAGATTTTTTCCTATATCGTGAATATCTCCCTTTACTGTCCCAATAACCATCTTTCCTAATTGCGGAGCTCCTGTCTCAATTAAAAGAGGCCGCAGTATGGCCATACCGCCTTTCATGGCTCCTGCCGACATTAACACCTCAGGAACAAATAGTATCCCGTCTCTAAAATCGATACCTACAATACGCATTCCCTCTACTAACGCCTTAGTCAGGATATCATACGGCGCCCATCCGCGATCCAACAGAATGTTGACCGCTTCCTCTATTTCTTCCTTAAGGCCATCGTATAAGTCGTCATGCATTTGTTCGACAAGGTCTTCATCGCTCAATTCGGAGAGGATTATATCTTCTTCGTCGGTCATTGGTTTTTTCCCAGACTAAAAGAAGAACACTTCATCAATTTTATTAACAAGACTAGCTAGGTAACGACGATATATGTCGCGTCTCGAACAAAAGATAGATTTACGCCATGTTTTTGCTGAAATTCTGTAATTTAGGTATTTTTGCGATTATAAAGTTGTTCGAGCTTATCACCATATAATTCAATGATTTTGTGCCGTCTTATTTTTAGAGTTGGGGTCATAAGTCCATTATCGGTCTGAAAAGGCTCCCGCGCTATGATGGTATGCCTTATCTTCTCAAGCTGAGATAATCCCGAGTTGATTTCAGACATGATCGACTGCACCTTGCTTCGAAGTAAATCATTTTCTGAGAGTTCTAAGAGGCTCTTATCTTCATTGTTATCCCGACACCATTCGCTGATAAACTCTTCCGAAGGAACAACCAGAGCAACTAGATATGGCTTTTTATCTCCGTACACCATCGCTTGATTGAATTCTGGTCTTAAAGTTATAGCACCTTCTACACGCGCAGGTGCAATATTATCCCCTCCTGAGTTTACTATAATATCTTTTTTTCGATCCGTGATTTGCAGAAAACCGTCGCTCTGAATTACCCCTATATCACCGGTGTGTAACCAACCATCTATTATAGTCTCATTGGTCGCTTTTTCGTCGCGCCAGTATCCATCCATTACGAGTTCCCCACGGACAAGTATCTCTCCATCATCCGCAATTTTGATTTCAACTCCCGCCAAAGCTGGCCCTACTGTTTCTATCCGTATATTCCCCGGCCGATTGCAACTAATCACTGGTGAAGCCTCGGTCTGTCCGTAACCCTGAAGGATATTGATGCCAAGTGACAAAAAAAAGTCGCCAATTTCTGGGTTAAGTGCAGCCCCTCCAGATACAAAGGTTTTTAGCTGTCCTCCAAACCTTTCTTTAACTTTCTTGCGTACTAATTGATCCAGCATCATATTTTGTATGTTTTCAATCCAATTCATTTTAAAATTTGAACTACGGGATTTTTTTCCTAATTCCAGAGTCTTGAAGAAAAGTTGCGCTTTTATTCCGGCATTTCGTTCAACGCCTTTGCGGATTCGATCATGCAGCGACTCATATAATCGCGGTACAGCTGTCATGATCGTCGGTTTGGCCTCTTGAAGATTTTGGGCTACCTTATCAGGTCCTTCTGCGTAATAGATTTGTGCCCCTATAGAGATGGGAAAATAAAGTCCACACGTATGTTCGTAAGAATGTGATAAAGGAAGGAGGGATAAAAATTTTTCATCTCCAAGTCCGAATTCTGTCAATAAATCATAGGCGGAAAAACAGTTTGACAGAATAGATCCGTGTGTAAGCATTACACCTTTTGGGTTACCGCCAGTTCCAGATGTATAGATGAAGCAAGCAATATCAGTCCTGTCTATTGAATGAGACTGCTCGCGGATATCAACTGTATTTTCCGATCCAGGGGCAAGCATGCTATCCCATTTAATCTGATTTAACCCATCAATTTCCCGCTCTAGGAAATCATCCATCGCTATGACGGTTTTACACGTTTCACTCTTGGTTGCAGCTCCACTAAATTTTTCCATTAACCCCTGTGTAGATATAAATGCCGCTTTAGCTTGTGAATGCTCTGCCACATAAAAGTGATCATCTGCAGTATTAGTTGTGTACGCGGGGACAACAATTGCCCCAATTGCTGTAATTGCTAGATCGGCGATGACCCATTCCGGACGATTCTCGGAAACAATCATGACACGATCCCCTTTGTTTATACCGATGGAGATCAAACCGTTTGCAATTTTACAAACTTCTTCAGCAACAACGCCATACGTCTTGCAACGATATATCTCGTCTTTCTTACCCCAAAGAAACGGTTTATCTTCTAATAGATCCGCTTGATCAAAAAACATTGATGCGAGATTGCTTAACGCCTTGTAATCCATTATTTACTCCCGACACTCTAAAACCGCTGAACAATAAAAAGTACGGTTGCTGCGTGACAGATAAATTATAATATCAAAAGGTCTTTAGTCCCATGGAAAAAATCGAGAAAACAGATCCTAATTCAACTTATGAAATAGGAGTTCTACCAAATTGGGACTTATCAGACCTTTACCCCGGACCAAAATCAAAAGAGTTGGAAAGTGACCTTGCTAAACTGAGGGTACATGCAGAGAACTTCGAGAAAAAACATCAAACTCATGTGGCCGAAATGTCGGGAACTAAACTTGCTCGTTGTATTATCGAGTATGAGAAGATCGACGAAACCATCGGCCGTATAATGTCATACGCACAGTTAATTTACGCATCAGACATGTCAAACCCAGAGAACGGACAGTTCTATCAGTCAATGCAAGAGGCTGTTACAGAAATAAGCAGCAAACTTCTATTCTTCACGCTCGAAATCAATCGCATTGACGACTCTGGGTTAAATCAAAAACTAGAAAACCCAGAACTTTCTCATTTTGCACCCTGGATCCGGGATGTTCGCGTTTTCCGCCCACACCAATTAAGCGACGAATTAGAAAAGATGCTTTTAGAAAAAAGTGTTACAGGTCGATCTTCCTGGATACGCCTTTTCGATGAAACAATGGCAGACCTAAGATTCGAAATAGACGACCAGGAACTGACAATAGCAGAAATACTTGATCTTCTATCTCATAAGGATAGCGATAAAAGAAAAACTGCCGCATTGACCTTGGGAGCCAAATTGAATGACAACATTAAATTATATTCATTGATCACTAATAGCTTGGCAAAAGATAAAGAAATTGAGGATAAGTGGCGGCAGTACGCCAAACCCGTTTCATCCAGGAACAGAATTAATCAGGTGGAAGACGATGTCGTTGATGCCCTTGTTACGACAGTAACGCAAAGTTATGAAAGGCTATCCCATCGATATTATAAGCTTAAAGCCAAATGGTTCGGCGTTAAACAGCTAAATTATTGGGATAGAAATGCTCCTTTACCTAACGATGATGACACAGTAATCGAATGGAAGGACGCCAAGAGGATTGTGCTTGATTCTTATGATGCCTTCTCCCCTGATTTGGCTCTTATTGGAGAAGAATTCTTTGATAAAAACTGGATAGATGCGCCACCTCGTGCTGGTAAAGCTTCGGGCGCCTTTGCGCATCCCACCGTTCCCAGCGTACATCCATACCTTCTATTAAATTACCAGGGAAAATCTCGTGATGTTATGACGCTTGCTCATGAGCTTGGTCACGGAGTTCATCAGGTTCTCGCCAGTCAACAGGGGCATTTAATGGCCGACACTCCCCTAACATTAGCAGAGACTGCTTCAGTATTTGGCGAGATGTTAACATTTCAATCATTGCTCAGAACCAAATCAACCAGACAAGAACGTAATATATTACTCGCATCAAAAGTAGAAGATATGCTTAATACCGTAGTACGCCAAATAGCATTTCATGAATTTGAAACAGCAGTTCATGACCAACGTCGCGGTGGAGAATTGACCCCGGACGCCATAGGAGATATTTGGATGTCTATACAGGAAAAAAGCTTAGGTCCCGCTATCAAATTAGATCGCAACTACGACTCATTCTGGTCCTATATTCCGCACTTCATTCACTCTCCATTCTATGTCTACGCCTACGCATTTGGAGATTGTTTAGTGAATTCTCTATATGCCGTATACCAAGAATCGAATAAAGACTTCGTTGAAAATTATATCGAAATGCTTCGTGCCGGTGGAACGCTTGGTCACAAAGAATTGCTTAAACCTTTCAATCTAGATGCGAGTGATAGCAAATTTTGGGCTAAAGGGCTTTATATGATTGAGAGTTTTTTAGACGAATTGGATGATAATAAGTGAGTTCTTCGTCAACAAATATGGATCGAATTAATTCTTTTTTGGCAAAGTTCCCTCGTGTCGAATTAGCTAATATCCCAACGCCTTTAGAGAAAATGCAGCGATTATCGCAGCATATTGCTGGCCCCATGTACTTTTCAAAACGTGATGATTTAACTGGTTTTGCAGGTGGGGGTAATAAGGCTCGGCAGTTAGAGTATTCATTTGGAGATGCCATTCGTTGTGGTGCTAACATGATATTAATTACCGGGGCAGTTCAATCAAATTACGTTAGAAGCGCAGCAGCGGCAGCGGCCAAACTTGGTTTATACTGTCACGTCCAATTAGAAAATAGAGTTGGTGACATGCCACTCTCGTATCACCAATCTGGAAACGTTCTATTGAATAAACTCTTTGGTGCCAGTTCCTCGACTTTTCATATCGGCGAAGATGAGACTGCTGCCGATGCCAATATTGCCGACATAGCAGAGGTTCACCGCAAGAAAGGCAAGAAACCCTACCTTTTAACATTATCTCCCACTACCAAACCGCTAGGCGCTTTGGGGTATATGCGATGCGCCGGAGAAATTTTAGATCAATTACAATATCAAAAACAACCTATAGAAAAAATAGTTGTCGCAAGTGGAAGCGCAGCTACACATGTTGGAATATTGCTAGGGTTACGATTACTTGGATCTGAAATTTCTGTGCATGGAATTTGTGTTCGCCGTGATAAAAAACAGCAAACATCGCGAGTTAAAGGTATCGTTCGCCTTGCAGAAAATTTAATCGGCTGTGGTCACATAGTTCTGGATAGCGATATTAAGTGTCACGATGATTGGTTGGCTCCCGGTTACGGAAAAATGAATGAATCAGTGCACGAAGCTATGACGCTTGCAGGGACCCTAGAAGGCATGATCGTTGATCCAGTTTATACAGCTAAATCTCTTGCAGGAGCTATTGGTTTATATAGGCAGGGGGTATTTAGTAACGCCCAAAACATATTGTATTTACATACAGGGGGTATGCCAGCAATATTTGCCTATGAAAACGAAATAACAGAAAAACTAAATAAAGGCTTATCTACCAAACATCCAAATTATAAGCCCTGACTTATGACTAAAAAGAATCCTTCTGCAGACCAACCTCTAAAAGGAATTGCCCTTGCAATTCTGGCAACACTTTTATTCGCTTTCCTTAACTCAATGACTAAACACGTATCGCAAGTCTATCCCATGGTGATGATACTCTGGTTTCGCTATTTATTTTTTGGAGGCTATGGATTGGCGGTAGGTTTGAAATATCATAAAAAACGAGCCTTTAGCTCGCTAGTGCCAATTCTTCAAATTACTCGCGCTTTACTGCTTTTAGCCGAAATAGGTGTATACGTCTTTGCTTTTAGGCATCTCCCGCTGGCAGAGATATCGGCTATTTCGGGTGCCGGTCCAATCGTTACTATGGCCATGTCAGCCCTTATACTGAGAGAAGTAATAACTGTTAGGCAGTGGCTTATTGTAGTCCTAGGCTTTGTTGGAATATGTATTATTGTTAAACCCGGTTTTGCATCATTCGACCCATGGATGCTAATTCCTTTGTTTGGCACAGTACTTTGGGGACTCTATCAGGTTTTGACGCGCCTCGTGTCTCAATATGATGGAGCGGAAAGAACTACTTTATTTACAGGGACGATTGGTTTTGTAATTTTGTGCACCATCCTTCCCTTCTACTGGTTGCCCGTCGATTTAGATTGGTTAGGCAAATTTTCTGTTTTAGCTATACTGGGAGTTGCAGGTCATTCAACGCTAATTAAAGCATTAGCTATAGCACCAGCAAGCCTTCTGCAGCCGTTCTCATATGTAAATATAGTCTGGGCAGTTTTATTTGGATGGCTCTTCTTTAATACCATACCAGAAATCACTACCTTTATCGGCTCTGCTATAATAATATTTTCAGGTATCTACGTGTTCAAATTAAAACAAAAAGGGGCTGCATAAAACAAATTATAAAGATACAATGAGTTAAAAAAGTCACATTGATAGCTGTATCAATAAAAGTGTAGTAGTGGGGGATTCGGATGCACGTCGTGATATTTGAAGTCGAACCAAAACGGTCTGGGATAAACGATTATCTCGACATAGCTTCCCAGCTAAAAGAAGAGCTGGAACACGTTGAAGGTTTTATTTCTATCGAACGTTTTAGAAGTCTGAATAATCCCGAAAAATTATTATCTCTATCAACCTGGGAAAGTGAAACTGCCATAAAGGTGTGGCGCAATCAGTTATCGCATAAAATAGCACAGGAAAAAGGCCGTTTAACTTTATTTAAAGACTATCGCATTAGAGTAGCCAATGTTATCAGAGACTATGATTTCTCAAACTCACCTTGGGCATGATTAAAAATTTTTTAACTTTTCACTTTCTCTACCATAATATTAACCTATCTTACGGGTATGGATAACACTGAAAATAACTCGCTGTCAGGAAGAATAAAACGGTATGCGAAAGTTACCGGTGCTGTTGGTGGAATAGCGGCCCGCGTCGCAGGCCAACGGTATCTAGGCTTAAATCTTGGGAAACAAGAAATGCCAGCCGATCTAAAATTGGCATTAGGGAACCTTAAAGGTCCGGTGATGAAGGTTGCACAAATACTTGCTACAATTCCGGATGCGTTACCCGACGAATATGTAGAAGAGCTGCGACAACTTCAATCAAATGCCCCCAGCATGGGACGCCTTTTTGTTAAGAGGCGAATGTCTGCTGAATTAGGGAAAGATTGGCAAAGTAACTTTAATTCTTTTAACCAAGAGGCTGTTGCTGCCGCATCCTTGGGACAGGTGCACAGGGCAAAGTCGCTCGGCGGGCAAACCGTTGCTTGTAAACTACAATATCCCGATATGAAATCAGCCGTTGAGGCTGATCTAAAACAGCTACGTTTGGTTATGTCTATATACCAAAGGTATGACAATGCGATCAATGCTTCAGAGATCTATAAAGAACTATCCGCGCGTATTCGTGAAGAACTAGATTATATACGAGAAGGCCGAAATATGGCCTTATATCGGCTAATGTTAGCCAACGAAGAAACCGTTCATGTCCCAGACTTGATCGAGACCGCCTCAACGGACCGCTTACTGACCATGACCTGGTTAGATGGCATTCCCATATTAGATTTTATAAAAAATAATCCTGAACTGGAAATGAGAAATCTTGTTGCGGAAAATATGTTCCGCGCCTGGTATATACCATTTTACCTTTATGGGATAATCCATGGAGATCCTCATCTTGGCAATTACTCCATACGGCCAAATGGCGATATTAATCTCTTAGATTTTGGGTGTATTAGGGTTTTCCCCCCAACTTTTGTTAAGGGTGTGATAGACCTTTATATTGGATTGAGGGATGGTGACGAGGAACTTGCCGTTAATGCCTATAGAACATGGGGCTTTGAGAATTTGGACCGCGATACGATTGACGTACTTAATCACTGGGCCAGGTTTGTCTATTCTCCGTTAATGGAAGATAAAGTGCGCCGGATTCAGGAAACGAACAGTGGTGTCTACGGCAAAGAAGTGGTGGAAAAAGTACACAAAGAACTGCGTCGATTAAACGGAGTAAAACCACCACGAGAGTTTGTATTGATGGATCGCGCAGCTATTGGATTGGGTTCTGTGTTCCTTCATTTGAATGCTGAAGTGAATTGGTACAATATATTTCAGGAGCTCATTAGCGATTTTGATGTATCAGAGGTAGCTAGTCGACAAAACGAGGCACTGAAGACGGCAAAAGTTCCAACCGCTCTTTAGCATACATTAATTCAAGTTTTAGGCTTTCTCCTTATCTTCAAAAAAATATTATTCACGTTTAATTGCATTTGGAATAACCACAAGACGAACAAAGGTCGCAACCCTCTTGTCTTATCATACTTGCTGATCCGCACTGAGGGCACTGACTAAAATTTGCCTCTTCAGCGTTAACCACTTGTTTTTTCTTATTGAATTCTAATTCCAAATTATCACTATCCTTTAGAAAGCCAATGTCGATCATATGTTCCTCTATGACACCACCTATAGCTGCTAACAACGAGGGCACGTAGCGCTTATCCATCCAAGCTCCACCTCTTGGATCAAATACTGCTTTTAATTCTTCAACGACAAAAGACACATCACCACCCCGACGAAAAACAGCGCTGATCATCCGTGTCAACGCAACTGTCCAAGCAAAATGTTCCATATTTTTTGAGTTTATAAATATTTCAAACGGTCTTCTTCGTCCTCCCTGTATAATATCATTTAAAGTGATATATATGGCATGGTCACTTTCGGGCCATTTGATTTTGTATGTTTTGCCATCTAAGCCTGCCGGCCTATCAAGAGGAGCGGATATCGATATTATATTATCATCCTCGTGAGAACTCTTTCTTGCGCCTGCAGAGTGCTCTTTTTCCGAAACGTCTGAATTAGTCGATAATACAGATCCCGTGATTTTATTTGGTCGATAAGTCGTGCATCCTTTGCAACCAAGATCATAAGCCTGTTGGTAAATATTTTCAAAGTCCTCGAATGATATATTCTCGGGGCAATTAATAGTTTTTGAGATTGAGCTATCTATATATTTTTGAACCGTACTTTGCATCACGAGATGATCCTCAGGACGAAGAGAATGGGCGCTGACGAATGCACTAGGTAACGATTTTATATCGCCTCTCAGATTAAGGTAAATTTGGTAGGCATAATCATGCACTGGTTCAATACTCTTGGATCCATCTGGTCGCAGCACGGTTCTTTCATAGTTAAATGCAAAGACTGGCTCGACCCCAGAAGAGACGTTATCCGCAAGCAGTGATATCGTTCCAGTTGGAGCTATAGACGTTATTAATGCGTTTCTAATTCCAAACTCTTTAATATCTTTCTGAATATCCTCGGGTAACATTTTTATATTAGGGCTTTTCATATAAGCCTCTGCGTCAAATAATTGGAAGGCCCCTTTTTCTTTAGCTAATTGACTTGATTCTCGATAGGCCGTATCCCTTAAATTCTTCATCCAAGTATTGGTTAGATTTACAGCCTCGCTAGATCCGTATCTTACACCACACATTATTAAAGCGTCCGCTAAACCCGTTACACCAAGACCAATCCGACGCTTCTTTTGAGCCTCCTCTTTTTGTGCTGGCAAGGGGAACCGGGAGATATCGATCACATTATCAAGCATACGCACCGACGTTCGCACTAACTTGGAAAGCTCTTTTAAATCAATATGGGCAGCCACCTCAAATGGTTGTTTTATTAATTTCGCTAGATTTATAGACCCTAATAGGCATGCACCGTAGGGAGGCAAAGGTTGTTCCCCACAGGGATTAGTGGCTGATATTTGTTCACAGTATGACAGATTATTTAGATTATTTATCCTATCAATAAATATTACTCCAGGTTCCGCAAACTCATATGTTGAATGCATAATTTTATTCCAGAGTTCCCGTGCGGAAATGGTTCTAAAAATTTTCTCTTCAAACAATAAATCCCATGAATTATTGTTACGAACTGCCTCCATAAATTTATCTGTAATTAAAACTGAAAGATTAAACATTCGAAGAAGTGCTGGGTCTCTTTTAGCCTCTATAAATTCTTCTATATCCGGATGGTCACAGCGAAGTGTAGCCATCATGGCTCCCCGCCGAGAACCTGCACTCATTATTGTTCGACACATCGAATCCCAAACATTCATGAATGAGAGTGGGCCAGATGCATCAGCCCCGACCCCATGTACAGGTGCGCCCTTTGGCCGAAGGGTCGAAAAATCATATCCGATGCCTCCGCCTTGTTGCATAGTAAGTGCTGCTTCGCGCAAACCAGAGAAAATCCCAGACATATCATCTGCTATTTCACCCATAACAAAGCAATTAAACAAAGTTACGGATCGCTCCGTTCCTGCGCCAGAGATTATTCGACCCGCAGGTAAAAATTGTGCCTCTTTAAGTGCTTCATAAAATTTTTTTTCAGCTAAACGCGGTTCTTTCTCTACAGACGCGAGTGTTTTGGCTACCCTTCGCCACGTATCATCCAAGGTCTTATCTATTGGACTACCATCAGATAATTTGAATTGATATTTTTCCGACCATATTTTTTTTGCGATATCAGTGGTTGGTTCCATTTGAAATAAAGCCTCAAACTGTTCTCTTTTTGTTCTATTTGCAAAATAGAAGATAAAACACGTGGGGGCAACCTAAACGATCACCATTGTTTGTGAAATAATTTATATAAAAAAAACTTCGCCGCGGTGTACATAAATTTATGGTATTCAGTTACTAGTAGACGCATTGAACTTGGGTGTCGCCACCACTCTTCGAGCATCACGTTGTTCGAAACAACAGGATATTTATGTATTTTTAGATTAGGCATTTTTAGACGAAACTCTAATAGACTTCGATCGATATGATAATTACTAGTAACCAAAAAAATTGACCTTATTCTATTTTTGAAAATCCATTCAGCACTCTCGGTTGCATTGCCTTTAGTATTAAAAGCTGCATAGCCCAGCTTCACGCAACACTGGATGAATTTATCGTCTAGAACAATACCTTGATCTTGCGAAATTTTTTGAATATCGGATAGTTTAACTGAAGTATTTACCCCGGAAACGAACAGCAAGTTGGAACGACCCGCGACTAACAGATCAAAACCTGCCGCCAATCGTTTTACTCCACCGGTCAAAACTATAATAGCGTCAGTCTTGGATTGATCCATTGAATTGATTAGAGGGATGGAAGAGAAAAAACGCAAAAAACAAATCAGCCATAGGCTCAAAACAAGAACTAAGAATGCAATGGAGGCTCTCTTTAAAATTAAAAATGATGCAGTTGAGCTTATCATCTCAAAAATCCAAGGATTTTCATTTTAGCTTTCCAAGGAGAACCAAAACAGAGACCCGAACTGTTATTAGACTAAGAAAGATAAAAACTAACGGAGTAGAAACGATAAAACTCCATTCCCAAAAATTTAATTTCTCCCCGAGACTAGAAATTGATCCTGGTAAAAAATCTGAAAGGAGCGTTGCCAGATAATCATTTAAAATAAATAAAGTTACAATTGCTATAAAGCTGCCAATTAAAGCTGCGGGCCCTATTACAAGTAGGATCTGTTTTTGAAAAATCTCAGCAATAAAACTACTTCCACCACCCATTAGGTCGATAAGATTAATCACTTCACTATTATTGGCAATATTCATCGTGATTGCAAAGATGATGGAGGCTAAACACACGATGAGAATCAAAATAAAAATTATCCATCCTAAGTTTTCAATTATATCTATCAGGAACGTTAGCTTTTGTTTCCACCGACTATGGTCGTCTATTGAAACGCCCGGTATTAGTGGCCCTATTTTTTGAGAAATTTGTTCTTTATTGATAGGCTTGATTAATTTCACTTCTATCAACGAAGGGAGATTTATATCATTCAATATATCTTGGCTAAGCCAATTATTGAGTAACCCTAAAGTCTGTTCTTCATCAAAGATCTTTATTTTATTGATACCAGCTATAATTCTTAATTTTTTCACAATCGTTTCTAATCGCGTTGAATCATCGTCAACTTCGGACTTTGCCTTTGGGTCAGAAACCTGGATGGTGACCACATTATCGACAGATTCAAGCCATTCTCTGGAAGATGAATTAGATATTAGTACACCGGTTAGGGTGACCACGGCCAAATAAATCATCGAGAGAATGATCCAAGCTAAAAATATATTCGCGGCCTTATTTTTTAACATTTACACTAACCATTTGATTACAGCGAATTTCAATGTACCATCTTCTGCGCCATACTATTATCCTTGCAGTATTAGATTGCCTTCAGTTATGTGGAATACGGGATAATCAAACTCACTGATTAAATCTTTATTATGAGTAGCTACCACTATACTTGTGCCAGCCCGATAAAGTTCTTCGAAGAGGTACATCAATCTTTCTGCGATCTTATCATCAACATTCCCTGTAGGCTCGTCAGCAAGGAGTAAACTAGGTCTTGCTATAACCGCTCGGGCTATGGCCACTCGTTGTTGCTCACCACCAGACAGTGACACAGGAAAAGAATCTAAGTGATCTCCTAATCCGACCCAATCTAAAAGCTCCGGCACATGACGTTGGATGATTTTCGCTTTTGCCCCGTATATTCTTAGCGGCAAGGCAACATTTTCTCGGATACTCAAATTTTGTATCAAGCGAAAGTCTTGAAACACAATTCCAATTCTCTTCCTAATATTCGAAACCTCGAACATTTTTAATTTTGCCGTATCTCGACCAAACATCTCAATATGACCCGTAGATGGCTTTAAAGCCAAATACATCATTTTAAGCAAAGATGATTTTCCTGCTCCGCTTGTCCCAGTCAAAAAATGAAAACTATCGGGATCAATTTTCAAATTAATTTTAGAGAGAATCGGCTTATCGGGAGTATAACATACATCAACCTCTTGAAAGCGAATCATTCAAATCATCCTAATATCTGCATTAAAGCATTATTCTTATAAAACATGTCCAATAATAAACAAACCAAACTTAAGAAATGCTACCTCAATATGACCAATAGACTGTTTTTTATTTTCGATATACTCTTTTTCTATTAATTTTAATTTCCTACATTCTACTTAAAAATTTGTCCTCTTTAAAAATAAATAATATAGAATGGATATTATGCGCATAACCTGCCCAGAATGTTTCGCTCAATTCGATGTACCTGACGGTGCTATAAAAGAAACTGGTCGAAAGTTAAGATGCGGGCAATGCAAACATCAGTGGCACCAGTTACCCATCCCAGGCGAGCCTACTGAAATTATGAAAACCTTAACGGAAGAGCTAGAGCCCAAAATATTAGAGACTTATAATGAATTTGAAACACCTCCTATTCCAGAGAAGAGCGATATCAAAGCAAGCGCTAATATAAAAACAAAGTCTTTACCAATAGGTACAATTATTTTAGTCACTTTGATAATTACAAGTATTTTTGGGTTTATTTATGGAAGGTCCGTCATAGTTGCTCATGCTCCGGCTTCTTCAATTCTTTATGATAAAATTGGTTTACATGTTCCAGTCCCTGGTGAGTTTCTTGTTATCAAAAATGTTGGCGTTTGGCGTGAAAATCGTGGGGGCATGGAAGTATTGGCTGTGAAGGGAGAACTATTTAATCCCAATGAAACAATCCAAGAAGTTCCTATAATAAAAGGTTCCGAAGTTGACGCCACGGGTAGAGTTTTAGCCACAGAGTCCTTCGTTCCTGAGGCAGTAACAATTCTACCCAATGAAACAATTAAATTTGAATATCAAACACCTTTTCCCGATGAAAAAACAGTCAGTGTGATTGTTACTTTTTCTGACGAAAAAAGAAGTAACCAGTACGGTTATTAATAAGAAAACACTCAATATCAGCTTATTTAATCTGTTTCCAACCAATTAGGTATCTTCTCAAGATCTATGCTTTCTTGAACTGTCTGTCGTCTTCTAATTAGGCAAAATTCACCGCCATTAACCAGCACCTCGGGAACTAGAGGGCGGCTATTATAGGTGGATGACATAGCTGCACCATATGCTCCAGCCGATTTTATCGCCAGCAGATCATTTTCATTTAATTCTGGTAAAACTCGGTCTTGAGCGAGGTAGTCTCCACTCTCACAAATAGGGCCAACAATATCACATAGTTTTGTTTGAATTTCGCCGCCTCTATGTACCGGTATGACACCGTGATATCCCTCATAAAGGGTAGGTCTAATCAAGTCATTCATGGCGCCATCAACAATAATGAAAGTTTTATCTCTTCCTTTTTTAATATATAGGACCTTAGTAACGAGTAGACCCGCATCACCAACCAAATATCTTCCGGGTTCAAAACCGATCTTACAATCAAGATCTCCAAATATATCATTAACGATTTCACTAAAAGAATTTAAATCTGGTGCTTTCTCCGCGTTGTAAGAAATACCTAAGCCACCACCGAGGTCAAGATGGTCAATCTCAAAGCCAAGGGCCCGAAGACGTAAAGTCATTTCTGCTACTTTTCTATAGGCGATTCGGTATGGGGCTAAATCCAATAATTGTGAGCCTATATGCACTGACAAACTTTTGAGAGAAATATTTTCTAGTGATCTTGCGGCGTTTTCAAAGATGTAGGGGGCTCTATCTAACTCTATACCAAATTTATTTTCTTTCAGACCTGTCGTTATTTTTGCATGTGTCTTCGCATCTACGTCCGGATTAACTCGAAGTCCCACACTGGCAATTAAACCTAATGATTCAGCGACTTCATTTATAGCTATAAGCTCTGGCTCTGACTCAACATTTAATTGAAAAACACCCTCTTTTAACGCTTCTGAAATTTCTGATCTCGTTTTACCAACACCTGCAAAAACTATCTTATTGGCTGGGATACCGGCCGCAAGGCATCTCCGCAACTCACCAACGGAAACGACGTCAGCGCCAGCCCCTTGATGCGAGAACGTCCTTACAACTGCTAGGTTTGGGTTCGCTTTAACTGCATAATATATTGTAGGTTTCAATAATTTCAGGGCTTCTCGTAAATCTCTATACCTCCGGACCATAAGTGCCGTGGAGTAACAATAGAAAGGCGTTTCGATTGAACCTGCGATCGCCTCTATTGAAACACCCTCTATGAAAAGTTCTTCATTTACGTAATTGATCGATGACAAAAGCGTTCCTCTTTAGAAAAATTAATGTGTGGGGTACTTTTTGGGAGAATAAACCTTCTCATTGCTTATTGGCTTCGGGTCTCCGCGTTTTCCACAACCATTGAATCCCAACAAAAAGACTAGTGGTAAAAGAAGAGAAACGAGCCTGATATAGTTATTTTTTAATTTTATTTTCATTTAGACACGATCTAACTCTCTAAAAATCTTTGCCGAGCGACAGAGATCGCTGTCTTAACATTTTGCGGAGCTGTCCCTCCGTAGCTTCTTCTACTAGAAATTGATTTTGAAGGCTCAAGCACAGCGTATATATCATTCGTTATCTTAGGTTCTATATTTTTTAAATCGTCTAAAGTTAGTTCTTTCAAAAGGCATTTTTTTTGCTCGGCTAACTTAACTACACAACCGGTAATATGATGTGCTTGCCGAAATGGGATGTTTAATACGCGAACCAACCAATCAGCTAGATCCGTAGCTGTAGAAAAACCAAGTTCTGAGGCATTTTCCATCGAAGAACTATTAGCCTCAATATCTTGAACCATACCAGTGCATGCCGCTATGCATACATGCAAAGTTTCTGTTGCATCAAACAGAGGTTCTTTATCTTCTTGCATGTCTTTGCAAAATGCTAACGGAAGTCCTTTCATCATTACCATCAATGCGTTTAAAGCCCCTATAATTCGGCCCGTTTTACCGCGAACTAGTTCCGCTGCATCGGGGTTCCTCTTTTGAGGCATAATTGAACTCCCCGTAGTAAATGCATCTGAGAGACTGATAAAGTTAAATTGCGAACTTGTCCAGTTAACCACTTCCTCTGCAAATCTTGATAAATGAATAGAGCAGATAGATGCACTTGATAAAAATTCCAATGCGAAATCCCTGTCGGAAACGCCATCTAAAGAATTTGCTGTTGGTCGATCAAAACCGAGTGCCTTAGAAGTCATATTTCTATCTATTGGAAAAGACGTCCCAGCAAGCGCCGCTGACCCTAAAGGGCATTCATTTAACCGCGCCCGTCCATCTTGGAACCTTGTTCGATCGCGACCCAGCATTTCAACATAAGCGAGTAAGTGATGCCCAAAAGTAACCGGTTGAGCGACTTGTAAATGGGTGAACCCTGGCATCACCTGATTAAAATTTTGATCTGCTAAATCAATTAAAGCCGCCTGCAAGTGCATAAGTTGTTTATCGAGGATGTCGATGGTATCTCTTATCCATAGCTTAAAATCTGTTGCAACCTGATCATTTCTCGATCTCCCCGTGTGTAAACGTCCCGCAGCATCCCCAACGAGAGCAGCCAATCTGGCCTCAATATTCATGTGAATATCCTCTAGCTCACGTGAGAATTTAAAAGTTCCCTCATCTATTTCTTTCTCGATCTGGTCTAAGCCATGTATGATTTTATCTTTGTCACTTTCAGTGATAATTTTTTGTGCAGAGAGCATCTCAGCGTGCGCTTTGGAGCCTTTGATATCTTGCCTAAAGAACCTCTTATCAAAATCAATAGATGGATTAATTTGATCCATAATTTCATGGGGTTTTCCCTCAAACCTGCCACCCCATATTGAACTAGACTTTGATTTATTTTTTTTATGTAGTGGTTTATTAGTCTGGTTAGATCTCGATGTCATCAAAGGAACCTTCTAGTGCATTTTAGAATAACGTTGCTCAGAGCAACAATAGTCGTATTTTTTTACATGATTTGTTCGGATACTTCATTGACCAACGCGTCCACGCCTCCCCCAAAAGAAGGCGATATGGTAAAGTTTGTAGAATTGACCCCCCCACTCCCTATTCCTGAAGCCTCTTTTTCCACAACCGATGGCAAAAAAATAAACCTGAACATGTTTAAAGGAGCTTGGCTGTTAGTGAACTTTTGGGCAACCTGGTGCGCTCCATGCGTAAGTGAACTACCGTCACTTTATAACTTAAAACAAAACAAGAGTAGCTCAAAGTTCAAAATTCTACTCGTATCAATCGATAGAGCGGGACCAAAGATTTATAATCCATTTCTTAAAAGATTAGGACTAAGTAATCTCAATTCGGCAAGTGATCCCAAAGCCAATTTAATGCGCTCTCTTAAAATCTCTGGAATCCCAACCACTCTGCTGATACATCCTAAGGGTTACATAGTCGGCATGTACACGGGTGACGCACAATGGGACTCCCCTTCTGCTGAGGCCCTGTTAATGCACTACATAGATACACCGCAAGAGAAATCTAAATGAGTCCCATTTTCCGGGTCGTTAGATCACATGACTAAACACTCATAAATGTCTAATGGAGTGTTTGGTTTGTTGCCTTTGCTACGGCCCAACCGAAGTTAGAGGATGAATTCAGTCCCACCTGGTCTTCAATTAATTCGGGCGACGCATTATCCAGTATGAGACTGTGTACACGCAGCTCTTCCAGAAGAGAATCGGCGATTTTTTTCTCGTTCCCTCTATAATCAGATACTGCCTTGGCCAGCAATCCAATAGCTTTTTCCCTAACCGTTCTGGTCATGGTTACTATCCTTCCTTCTAAAGGATTAAACATATAAAAAAATAATATATTGTATTTTAAATAAATACAACAATAAATTTACTTTTTTTTTAATTACTTAGTTTTAACGTGTTGGAACAGGCTCATCAGTGGAATAATCATAAAAGCCACGACCTGACTTCCTTCCTAACCAACCTGCCTCAACATACTTTATTAACAAGGGGCAAGGACGGTATTTCGGATCGCCCAATCCTTCCTGCAGAACCTGCATAACTGATAAGCAAGTATCCAAACCTATGAAGTCAATAAGCTGAAGTGGCCCCATAGGATGGTTTGCTCCCAGCCTTAGTCCGTTATCAATTGATTCTACTGTGCCAACACCTTCGTATAAGGCATAAACGGCCTCATTTAACATCGGGACGAGTATTCTATTTACGATGAAGCCAGGATAATCTTGTGCCTCGGCAACGATTTTCCCTAGTTCCAGCGATAAATTCTTTATTTCGATGAAGGTTGCATCCTCAGTCGCTATTCCCCTTATCAACTCTACCAGTTGCATAATGGGTACAGGATTAAAAAAATGCATCCCAATAAATTTACCTGGTCTATCCGTTGTTGCAGCAAGCCTTGTTATCGAAATAGACGATGTATTAGAGGCAATCAAAGCTTCTTTTGATAGATTCGGAACTAACGTCTCAAAAATTTTTCGCTTGGTAGCTTCATTTTCAGTAGCCGCTTCTATAACTAAATCAGCCACATTAAAATCGCTATAATCCGTGGTTATTGTTATACGTTTTAGTGCCCTTTCTCCCGCATCGTCCTCTAATTTACCCCGGCTGACCTGGCGTTTAATATTGCGTTCAATAACTTCTAAGGCTTTGTTTAGCGCTGCCTGATTCACGTCAAGCAAAATTATATTACGGTCAGCTAATGCTGCAACATGGGCAATCCCGGCTCCCATCTGACCTGATCCGACTATACCAATATTCTGAATCATAACTTACTCCAGATAGCAAACATATTTTGGCTATGAACCAAAACCGTTCTTCACCAATTCTTGATCTAATTCAGGCACAGCTGTGAACAAGTCAGCAACTAATCCGAAATCTGCTACTTGAAATATTGGGGCTTCCTCGTCTTTATTTATCGCAACAATAACCTTACTATCTTTCATGCCGGCTAAATGTTGAATTGCTCCCGAGATGCCGACGGCAATGTAGAGATCTGGCGCCACTACTTTGCCGGTTTGTCCAACCTGATAGTCATTCGGAACGTAACCAGCATCCACTGCAGCGCGTGAAGCTCCAACAGCCGCACCCAGCTTATCTGCTACGGATTCTATAATCGGAAAGTTTTCACCCGACTGCATGCCTCTTCCACCCGAAACAACAATCCGCGCCGATGTTAAATCTGGCCTTTCGGACTCGCTTAATTCCGAACCGAGATACGCAGATAATCCGGCGTCGCCTGCAAAGCTCTCATTTTCTATCGATGCAGTGCCTCCATCAGATTTTGCTGCCTCAAACGCAGTTCCACGCACTGTGATGATCTTAATAGCGTCTGATGATCTAACTGTTGCCATTGCATTTCCAGCATATATTGGTCGGACAAACGTGGAGTCATCTAATACTTCCGTTATTTCCGATATCTGTTGCATGTCGAGCAAGGCCGCTACTCTCGGCATTATATTTTTAGCCGAGGCTGTTGCTGTCGCCAAAACATGACTATAACCGTTAGCCATATTCACAACCAATCCGGCAACATTTTCAGCCAACCCGTTTTCATATTCTGGAGAATCAACGACTTTAACGGCAGTAACGCCATCAATTTTTGCAACATCGGCAGCGGCAGCACTACAATCTTTCCCTGCGACGAGTACTGTAATATCTCCACCGATTGCCTGGGCAGCGGTTACCGCATTAAGAGTTGCGACATTCATTTCTGTATTATTGTGCTCTGCTAAAATCAATGTAGTCATATCAAATCACCTTTGCCGTATTGCGAAGTTTATCAACAAGCTCGCCTACATCGCTCACTTTAACACCAGCCTCCCTTGTAGGTGGTTCAGACACCTTGAGAACCTGCAAACGATTGCTAGGGTCAACGCCCAAATCTTCTGGTGTAATCTGCTCAATAGGCTTCTTCTTAGCTTTCATAATATTTGGTAGAGACGCATATCTTGGTTCATTCAATCTTAGGTCTGTCGTGAGAACAGCCGGGATTTTTACTGTAAGTGTCTCTAATCCACCATCCACCTCCCGCGTGGCTTTGATATTTTCTCCATCGATGTCTATCTTAGAAACAAATGTGGCTTGTCCCCATCCAAGTAGCGCAGCAAGCATTTGACCCGTTTGGTTCGAGTCGTCGTCAATGGCTTGTTTACCCACGATAATAATTGATGGCCCTTCCTTGTCTGCGAGCACTTTTAAAACCTTGGCAACTACCAACGGCTCTAAGTCTCCGTCGTGTAACACATGAATGCCTCTATCAGCTCCCATCGCAAGGGCAGTTCGTATCGTTTCCTGGCACTGTTGGACACCTATAGAAACTGCAACGACTTCTTCCACCGTCCCTGCCTCTTTAAGCCTAATAGCTTCTTCAATGGAAATTTCATCGAATGGGTTCATTGACATTTTGACGTTAGCCAGCTCCACTCCCGTCTCATCTGCTTTCACCCGCACTTTTACGTTGTAATCTATGACCCTCTTTACAGGCACAAGAACCTTCATGGCGACCTCGTATATATTTTTAATAAAGTTTCTACTATGGTACTACCTAGGAGAGCTACATCATTATGTCAAGCATAGCCTCGATCAATCAGTTCTATCGATTATTCCCAGGAATCCAAAGTACATCCAATTCGCCATTTCCATTTACATGCCGAGATAGTACAAAAAGGTGATCCGATAATCGATTGATATATTTAACCGCTAATGGGTTAATATTTTCGTTGGCACCTAACAACACAATTTCGCGCTCAGCTCTTCTTGCGATAGTGCGCGCATTGTGAAGCAGAGCAGCTAATTTTGTGCCACCTGGTAAAATAAAAGATGAAAGAGATTCTAATTTTGAATTCATATCATCTATTTCTGTTTCTAATCGATCTACTTGCGCTTGGACTATTCGCAAAGGGGGATACTTCGGGTCTTCCTGATACGGAGTGCACAAATCTGCTCCAACATCAAAGAGATCGTTTTGAACCCGGGACAACATTTCATCTACATTATTATGTGATTCGACGCGAGCAAGTCCAATTGCCGCGTTAGCTTCATCAACAGCACCATATGCCACGGGTCTGTGAGAGTATTTCGGTACTCGTTGACCATTTCCGAGCGAAGTGTATCCTTCATCCCCACCGCGAGTATATATTTTTGTCAATTTCACCATCACAAAATACCCAGTCAATTAATCTTTGGCTAAAGACAATAGGATTACGACCAACAAAACGGCTATCCCTTGAAATAATACTCTATACCGCATAAAAAGGTTAGATTTTTTCGGTCCAAGTTCCCCACCACGAGCCATAGTTATTAAGCCACCGGCCAGAGTTGCCAGGACAAGAATTAAAGCACCCACAAGGAGAATGATTACTATTACGTTCATACGTTACGATATACCCTTCTCGTATCAGTTCGGCAATCACCGCCGTAAAAGATATTTTCGGCGTTATGAATTAAATATTGCTGAATTATAGATAAGTTCTAGTTAACGTTATTATTCATTAAAATGATTCAAGCATTGAGGACCATTCCTCAAACTATAATGCGAAAGTTGGCAATGCTAAAAACTAAATACATCCAACATATTGAAAACTGTAATAATGCCAATCTGCTGGACTTTATTCCGTGGAAAATCTCCAACGATATAGTTGGCTACGTAAATGAAAATATAGCGTCAAAACTTTTATCTTTTGGATCAATATTCCGCGAAGAAAATAATGCCATACACCTATCTAGTAGATTGAAAACCTCCCAGCAACGAACCGAAGCTGTCGCAGGTATTCTCGAAACTTTGTGGGCGGAAGATATTTGCGGGATGAAACTCAACGAAGATTATGCAGTGAGGGCGGAGATTGGCAGCCCCAATCTCATGACAATAGACCGGGGCGCATCTACCCATTTAGGAATAATAACTACAGGCTTCCATTTAAATGGGTTTCTGACCAATAAGAATCAATTCAAAATGTGGATAGCTAAACGCTCTGCAACAAGAGGCACTTTTCCGGGTCAATTAGATAACGTGGTGGCAGGTGGCCAACCCTCACACCTCACGGTTGCTGAGAATGTCATTAAAGAATGCAACGAAGAAGCTAGTATACCCAAAGATCTCGCCCAAAAAGCATACCCAACAGGCTTTATCAGTTATCTCATGGAGGTAGAGGGAAATCTCCGTCGTCATGTTATGTATGTATACGACCTTGTAATGCCCTTTAATTTCACTCCAAGACCAAATGATGGAGAAGTTGAAGCGTTTTCATTAATGAAAATAGAGGAAATAATGAAAATCGTTGATTCTTCGCCAGATACATTTAAGTTCAACTGCAATCTGGTTATTATTGACTTCTTAATCCGCCATGGATTACTTCAAAATGAAGATCCAGATTACTTCAAAATTGTTAATGGGCTTCGCTCACCGCTTAATTGATCTCTTACCCGACAAGAAAACCAGACTCCTCGCCAATCAATGTTGCCCGTAACATATGCCTTACTTCCGATTGATCAAAATCTGTAAGAGCCACATGCATGGTAGTACGATTATCCCAACAGACTAAATCACCGGCTTTCCAATGATGCCGATAGACATTTTCATGCTTTGTTGCATGAGAACATAAAAAATCTATCATAGGACGACTCTCTTCCGGCGTCATTCCGTGAAAATGCGAGACCCTCTCACTTACGTATAAAGCTTTTTTTCCGCTCCCAGGATGAACGCGCACGGCTGGATGAGCGATGGGTGGGTTTAATCGTTTTGTCTCGGCAACCTCGGAAGGATCCCTCTCATAGAACCCCTTGGTTAGAGATATGTCATAAACTGAATACAGACCATCAACTATTTTCTGCATCTTATCAGTTAATGTCTCGTAAGCTCTGGCCATATTACAAAACATAGTGTCACCGCCAATAGAAGCAGGTTTCACACAATATAACATCGACGCAGCAGCAGGCCGGCCTGTGTATGAATAATCTGAATGCCAGTTTCTTCCTACATTCCTTGTCTCAGACGGTCTTCCATTGAATGGTTGGGTCGTTATTTCCATTAAATGGGGATAACCCTCCATCCTGTAAAAAGGTGTTGCCTCATGGTTATCCAAAGACCCAAAGCTTCTGGCAAAACGAAGGATGTCTTCAGGGTTAGCGTTCTGATTACGTAAGACAATAACGTGCTGGTCATGCCAAGTTTCTTGAATGAGCTGGATATCCTGCTCTCCCAGGGCTTCCCTCATATCAATACTGGTAAGCTCTGCTCCTAACGCGTAACTTAAAGGCTCAGCTTTAATCATATTAATAACTCCTATTCGACCTCACCATGTTTCACTCAAGAAATTAATCCAAATAGACAACCTGATCCGATGTCATCAAACCCGCTAAATACTCAGGTTCGGTCAATCCACTTTGTATTTTCGTTTCCACATTTGCTTCAGCAGTTTTTAATCGCTCAAGCTTATCCAACACTTCGTCGATCTGCAGAAATGGTACAACAACCACCCCATCTCGGTCACATACAACCATATCCCCCGACTCAACTGAAATCTCGGCTAAATTAATTTTTAATCCAACGCTTCCAGGGCCAGTGCGTGCGGGAGAGTTTGGATTTACCCCCTGACAGAAAACTGGAAATTCCAATGGTTCAATACCAACCTGGTCTCGAACCATACCATCGGTAACAAACCCCGTAACACCTTTATTTTTCATCATCCCACATAATAAATCACCCACAACCGCTGTACTATTATAGGCATCCGTCGCACATATGATTATATCTCCTTCTACGGCTAAATGAAGCGCGCCCATAACACCTAAATTATCGGCTGGATACGCAAAGCAAGGAAGAGCAGGACCACAAATATTCGCGAAAGTATCATTTAAGGGTTTAATAAATGGGGACATTGCTCCTCTACCCCCCATACAATCTGCAATATTTCCTGTCATCGCCCCTCTAAACGCTTCAATTTGAGATCTTGCAGGCCGACGAGTAGGGCGTTTGACGGTTAAAATAGGCGGATCTTCGAGCATTACATATCTCCCTTTTTAAATGCTAAGATCGAGTTTACTTGGATATAAATATGTAAGTGAGCATATTAAAGATATTGATATAACATTTGTAACCGCTAAAATTTTTTGTTTATTCTGCAGATATTTACCTACAGTTTAAAATAGAGCTTCGGGCAAAAAGAAATGAATTCTTTGTCATGAAAACCCAAATGCAGTTTAAAGTTTTATTATTTTTAGTTTCCGCCATATTTTTGTATTGTGTGGGATGGTTGATTGCCAGCCAATGGATAAAAAGTGAAGTAGAAACTTTCTTAACCGGCACATTAGTAAAAGATGGAAAAATCGCAATCCATTATGACGCCCTAGAACGCGGAGGCTTTCCATTTTCATTGGACTGGCATCTAATAAATCCGAAAGTAGAAGTAAATTTTGCGTCTCATACCGTAAGTTTTAATAGCAATAAAACCACTTTATCTATTCATCCATTCTTCAAGAAAAGTCTGATAGTCCAAAATCAAAAAACAGAGTGGAGGCTATTAAATAATCGAGATCACCAAAAATTTAAAAATATATCAGAGAATAGCAGACTATATTTATCGGAAAACTACGACGGCACCATTACTGCCGAGTATAGCGCTAATAACTCAGATATTCATCAATTCGTCTCTACAAATAAAAGAAAACAATGGAATAAATTTGCAATAAGTAAACATTTTTCAGCACTAATAAGACTACCAAATGGGGAAAAAAGAACGGAACGAACCCATCATTATTCAATATCATTTAAAATACATGACATTTTAATGATCAATGAAAGTGCAATTTGGCCAAAAGATTTAGACGGAATAACGGGTTCAATAGAACTAAGAGGGAATCCGGGAACTTTCACCTTAAAGGACCTGATTGCGTGGCGTGACAATGGTGGAACGATAGATATAGAAAGAATTCAATTTGAGAGAGCAACCAGTAAACTAATAGTCAAAGGCACATTAGCATTAGATGCAGACTTAAAACCAATTGGGGCAGGTACAATTGATTTTGCTGGGTTAGATACCTTCCTAAACGAACAACAAAAAGCTGGTCGAATAACCAAATCTGAAGCCAGTTTCTTGAATTTAGCTATCCTCGTTGTATCAAAAACTACAAAACAGCAAGAAAAATCAATGATTAGAATCCCTATCACAGCCCAGAACGGCAAATTAAAAATGGGATCATTTTCATTATTCGATCTACCCGGCCTTATCTGGTGATGGCGGGATTTCCTGCTTAGCGTCGATGACACCCCGTCGAATCTCTCGCGTCCGAGTAAAAAGGTCTTCCAAAGTTTGCGCCTCTCCCCAACGAATTGCACGTTGCAAAGCGGTAAGGTCCTCAGAAAATCTCTGCAACATTTCAAGAACAGCTTCACGATTATTCAGGAAAATATCTCTCCACATTATAGGGTTAGATCCAGCGATTCTGGTAAAATCTCTAAATCCACTGGCAGAAAACCGAATCACATCCGCTTGGGTCTGATCTTCTAGGTCATCCGCTGTACCGACAATAGTATAAGCTATTAGATGGGGTAAATGAGAAGTGATTGCTAATACTTTATCGTGATAATCTGGATCCATTTCTTCTACCATGGCTCCAATACCTTCGAAAAGATTCCGCATTCTTTGAGTAGCGTTACGCGCAGTTTCAAGTCCTGGTGTCAGTAGCCAATATCTTCCCTCAAAAAGTTCTGCAAATCCTGCCTCCGGTCCTGACTGCTCTGTACCTGCAATTGGATGTCCGGGAACCAAGTGGACACCGTCGGGGATATGAGGAGACATATCCGCAATTGGTGCTCTTTTTACCGATCCAACATCGCTCACAATACATCCTGGTTTTAGATGATTGGAAATATTTTGCATAATCTCGGCATAATTTCCAACGGGAGCACACAATATGACGCAATCCGCATCTTTAACCGCTACAGTAACATCATCTAAAACATGATCTCCCAAGCCTATCTCCTTTGCCTTTTGCCTTACCTCCGCGTTTACATCTGTTAAGGTTACGGTTTCAACTAAATCATTTCTTTTCTTAACTGCCCGTGCGATGGAAGATCCAATTAACCCAATTCCGATTAGAGTAATTGATTGAAAAACAAAGTCGCTGTTATTGTTCTGTTTTCCCATCACTCAGTGCTAACTTGATCTAAAAACTCAGCAACTGTATTAACAACAGTTCGCATTTCTTCTTCAGTTCCAATGGATAAACGCAGGTACTCTGGAGCTCCATATCCACTCATTCCTCGGGTTAAAATTCCCCGGTCTGATAAATACTTACTTGCGTCCTCTGCTGTAGAGCCCAATTTTTGAGGGAATTTGACCATTAAAAAGTTAGTCACGCTCGGCAAACATTTAAGGCCTAATTTTTCGAATTCTGCCGCTGTCCAGGGCTGCCAAATCAAATTGTGCTCCACTGATTTATCTATAAATTCTTGATCATCTATGGCTGCGATCGCCGCTTCCACCGCAGCTCTGTTTGCTCCAAACGGCTGTTTGACGACATGAAGAGCATCAGTCACGTGTGCCGGTCCATACCCCCAACCCAATCTTAAGCCGGCCATCGCGTAGAGCTTCGAGAACGTTCTCAACATTATGACATTATCACAGCTGTCAACTAGTTCCGATCCATCCGAATAATCATTTCTAACGACAAATTCTGCGTAAGCCGAGTCTATCACTAACAGAATATTATTCGGCAACCCACGGTGCAATTTATTTACTTCTGTTCGAGATAGATATGAACCCGTAGGGTTGTTTGGGTTTGCTAGGAAAACAACCCGAGTGCGATCAGTTATACGTTCGAGTATAGCTTCAACATTCACTTTAAAATTCACATCCGGCGCAGATATAGGCCGCCCCCCGGCTACTTTTATAGACATCGGATACATAACAAAACCGTATTCGGAATGAATTGCTTCGTCATCAGGGCCTATAAAAGCCTGACAAATCGACATAATCAACTCGTCCGAACCACATCCAAAGACCATTTTTGACGGATCCAGTTTATATTTTTTTCCTAATGCTTCAGCTAAAGCTACAGGTTCTTCTTCCGGGTACCAATGCATGTTCTCACCGATGTTCGTCAAAACCGCTTTTGCTTTTGGACTTGGGCCAAAAGCCCCTTCATTAGCCGACAATCTTATAACGCGTTGCGATTTGTTAACGCTCAAATTAGGCTGATAACGTACCATTTCGGCTATTGTTGGGCGTGGAGTTGGGTAATTCATAAGCACCTCATATTCAATTCTATTGTCTCGCTGTATTAAACAATTGGATTGGGAAAAGCGCCAATTCGTTCCCATTTGATGTCAGGAGGAGCATCCAAACTCTGTTGATACCCATCAACAAATATAAGTTTCTTATCTCCATCCTCGTCTATTATACGTCCGGGCGCTAGATATGTATCTCCGTCAGCAATAAAAACTGAGGTATCGTTTCCCGATATTTCAGGTTCCTGTGCTGCGATGATAAAAGCACCTGGTTTTTTGGCTCTACTTGTTACTACAGGCAAATGCGATATGATATTTAATTTCCTATTTTTATAGAGATTTATAAGCTTCGGCCACCATTTTCCGTGAATACTCAATGTTAGATCAGGGAGTATTCCTATCTCTGCATCTCCTTTTGCAACACATTGAATGACTTCTTCTATAGTATTGAGGTATAGCAGTTTTGATGTAGTGCCAACATATTCTGTTGCTAGGGCTTGGAAGTCCGCATCAGATGAAAGGGTTGCTGCTCTAATTTCTATTTGTTGATTAAGATTTGCACTTAAAATTTCACGCCATATCCTGACCACAGAACCCATCGATAATGGCCCATTATTTCGCGCGGCAAGCCCTCTGATTATTTGTGCTTCACGGCCAGGTCGAAGATTGGGGCCAGAATCTGTGCCGGTCTTTGCCTCAGCAACTTCTCGCCCTATCTCGACACGGCGCATAAGAAGGTCGTGTAACTTCTTATCAAGCTCGTCTATTTCATTTCTTAAATCACTCAACGATGCCACGTTTAATCTCCGGTGGACTCATTTTCTCTTCAATTCATAATCAATTCAGATAGAATTAATTCTGTTCTACTATTTATGCAACTTTATTCAATTGAACTACGTTGGCAAGTATTAGGCAGAGCACGCCGTCCCCCAAGGACTGAAATACGAGTTGCTGCGGTTGGTAACAATCTTCGCTCTCTATTAACAATTGGCTTAATTTTGCTTGGAGCATAAATTTGTTTTGTAGCCTCTACAATTAATACCCCCCCTAAATGGCGCAGCCATCTCGATCCAATATCTTCTAAAGTATATCCTGAACGCAGTATAATACGCCAAGGATAAGGCGGAACAAAGAGTGCTCGAATAGTTTGGTCAGTGGTAAACATATTATTTCGAAGTAAGCGGGATAATTGCGATCGCGAATATGGCTGCCCATGGCCAAAAGGAGTTCGTTCAAACCTTGACCATAAACCGCGCCGATTGGGTACAATAACCAGCAAGCGCCCATTACCGGTAAGAACTCTCCATGATTCTTCTAACATGGCCCGAAGTTGTTCCGAACATTCAACGCTATGAACCATCACGATACGATCTATTGAAGAACTTTGAAGCGGAAGTTCTGCATCGTCACTTAAAACAGTTAAGTTAGAATACTCCTCTGGCCATGCCGTAGCGCCTTGCTGCGCCGGCATAACGGCAAACAAACGATCTGCTTCGCCCAAAAATGGACGCAAATATGGAACTGCATAGCCCAAGCCCATAATATTCAGACCCCTTACATCAGGCCAAACCATTCTTATTTTTTTGGTTATTAAACGCCGAGCTAATTGCCCCAAATTAGAGCTATAAAAAGCTTTTAGATCTATGACATCGTTATACATTTCAGGAACACTTGATCGCTATTAATTAAACTCTATAGGTTTTTAAAACATCTGTGTCCGGCTCTAAACCCAATCCATTGCCACCCGGGACTCCAAAAGCTCCATTGACAGGATCATAAGTCGAATTACCGTACAGATTTGTTTCAGGTTCTATAAAAATTCGCTCGATCATACCACTTTTTGGAATGGCTTGTGAAAGATGCAGAGTTGCAAGAAACCCAGGTCCAAAATAAGGGGAATGTGGCATAAGTTGAACTCCATATGCTTCACACAAAGTAGCAACTTTTCGAAATTCAGTGATGCCACCTACTTTTGTAACACTAGGTTGCGCGTAATCGATAGCATTAGCTTCCATCATTTTTTTAAATTCAAAAGCGGTACAAGCGTTCTCTCCCGCAGCAATCGCCATTGCAGTTTCTGTGCGTAATTTTGACAGTGCCTGAAAATTTTCTGGTGGATTAATCGGTTCCTCCAACCATAGGATATCGTAAGCTTCGAATGCAAGGGCCATTGATTTTGCTTCTGCTGGAGTCCACGGGCAATTCACATCAACCATTAGTGGCACACTGTTACCCGCTGCTTCTCGAGCAGCATGAATCTCAGGAATATTAATTTCGTGCAATTTTATACTCTCATACCCCAAATCCATTGCATGCCGAACACGATCCGCCACTAGGTCACAATCTTCGTACCTAAATAGACTGGCATAGGCAGGAATTGATCTTATCGTAGAGCCACCAAGTAGTTTATACAGCGGAACCCCGGCTCTTTTTCCAGCAATATCCCATAGGGCTATATCAAGACCTGAAATTGCGAACATTGTAATTCCGTATCGCCCAAATAGATGAAGTTCTTGCTGTAATTCATGATTGATTTGAACGACATCTCCAGCATTTCTACCAATCACTCTCGGAGCGATCATATGCTTTACTGCCTCCGCTACCGACCTTCGACATTGGAAGCTAAAGGCATCGCCCCAACCAATAAAACCATCGTCGGTCTCAACCTTTATTAGGCAGAAATCAAGTTTGCCCCAATTTAAAAACCCCACGTCACCCTTTTTTTCAACTCCACGGCTGAAGGGCATTTCTAACTCAATTACCTCTATATGTTTTATTTTCATGTGGATCACCAAATTCTCTAGTTAATTACAGCTGACTCCTAGCCGAATACGAAACAGAGTGCTATCTTTCGAGCCAGTATTTGTTTACGCTGCTGGAGTATCATCATGAATCCGCTTCAAGTTACCCTCGTACCGGCCTTGTCCGATAATTATGTTTATATAGCAAGAGACGACAATACCCAAACTACTATGGTAGTCGACCCTGGAGAAGCTGATCCCGTTTTGAAAGTTCTGGATGAAAACGGATGGAATTTAACCCATGTGCTGAATACACATCATCACGGCGATCATATTGCCGGCAACGAAGAACTTATCAGTCGGTTTAACGCTAAGTTGATTGGTCCTAAATCAGAACACGCCCGCATTAACGGAATGGACGAAGAGGTGATTGATGGGGATATTATCGATGTAGGTGGACATAAAGGCCAAGTTATTGAAACCCCAGGTCATACGCGAGGTCATATAGCCATCTGGTTTGCAGAATCCGACGCGCTTTTCTGTGGGGATACACTTTTCGCTCTGGGATGCGGTCGAGTTTTTGAAGGGACCATGGAACAAATGTGGAATTCTTTATTGAGACTTCGTTCCCTTAATTCAACAGCAAAAATTTATTGTGGTCATGAGTACACTATATCAAATGCGAAATTTGCCATTAGCATAGATCCCAATAATACTAAATTGCAATTAAGAGTTAAAGAGTTCGAGGAGATGCGATCGAAAAATCAACCCACTATACCATCGGTCTTAATAGACGAACTCGATACAAACCCTTTTCTGCGCGCTGACGACCCTACCTTAGCAGGTGAGTTAGGATTATCTGGAGCAAAACCAGAAGATGTTTTCGCCGCCATTAGAGAGAAAAAAGACAATTTTTAATTAAATACTTCTCCTAGCCTTCAAGGCTTGAGCGATAGTGCCGTCATCCAAATAACCTAACTCGCCTCCAACAGGCACACCGCGTGCTAACCAAGTAACAGAAACATTAGTTTCAGATAGTAACTCTACGAGATAATGGGCTGTTGTTTGACCATCTACAGTAGCATCCATGGCCAAAATGATCTCCTTCATAGTATTATCTGATGCTCTTTTGACCAAGCCTTCGCATCTGAGTTCCTGGGGACCTATTCCGTCTAGAGCAGAGAGAAGCCCTCCCATAACATGATATTGCCCGTTATATACCCCTGATCTCTCTAAAGCCCACAAATCACCAACTTCTTTAACAACGCAGCAAGTACTCTTATCTCTCTCTTGCTCAGTACAAATTCGGCATGGATTATTTGAGTCGAGATTACCGCATATTTCACACGGACTAACATTACGAGCGGCATCAGTTAGGGCCGATGCCAAAGGCAACATTAATGACTCTTTTTGTTTAAGAAGATGCAATGCCACCCGACCTGAAGACCTTGGCCCAAGTCCCGGCAACTTACCTAATAAATGGGCAAGGCGGTCTAGTTCGTTAGTTCCAAGCGTTTTAGCCACAACCCCACCCTAAAATGGTAAATTAAATCCAGGTGGCAAAGTAATGCCACCACTCACTTCTTGCATTTTCTCAGCCACTTTGCCATCAACCTTCGAACGCGCGTCATTTACAGCTGCAGCGATTAGATCTTCTAGCAACCCGACCTCGTTAGGATCTACTATGCTGGGATCTATTTTGACTTCACGAACAACACCCTTCCCGTTGAGGTTAACTATGATCATTCCTGCACCGCTGGAGCCTTCAACAATAAGGTCCTCCATTTGCGCTTGCATAGATTGCATTTTTTCCTGCATTTCCTGAACTTGTTTCATCATTTGTCCCAAGTTTTTCATATTTTGTTCCTTATTAGTTGGCTCATCTTTATTTTTTACGCATCAGGTTTTGGGTTGAGATCCCCGTCTAAAAGTGGACGAACGGCATTTATAGTCGCTCCAGGAAACATTTCAATAATTCTTGCAACTAGAGGGTCTTGCGCAGCCACAGTTTTCATGGATTTTTCTTTTTCCAGAATTTGTTCCTGTATAGTTTTGTCTCCCTCACGATCCACGACGGACACGACCCAATCTTGCCCAGTCCACTCCCCTAATAATTTGGATACCTGGGCTACAAATTTATCACCTAACCCATTAGTTTCCATAATCTCTACACGACCAGGGGCCACACTAACTAACCTTGCTTGTGTGACCAATTTGGAGTGTATTAATCCCTCTCGGTTCTTCTCAAATAAATCAACTATATCTCTAAAAGTTAAATCTCCAATAGCCCGAGGATGATTTAACTCATTCGATGGGTTTTCTAAAACAGCTATTTCTTGTTTGGGTGTTTCTTCATCATTAATTTGGTTTATGTTGACTTTTTTTTTTATATCCAAATTTGCTTTTTCGGCAGTTTCATTCGGTTTGTTTGGTTCCACTAGATACGCTAACCTAATTAAAACCATCTCTAGCGCTGCTAATTGAGAGGTTGCTTGCTGGATTTCGCTTATGCCCTTTAATAGCATCTGCCAGCATCTTCCCAACTGGACCATCGGAAGCTTAGAAGCCAAGTAATTCCCTCTTTCAATTTCCAAATCCGTTACCATTTCCCCAACAACTTTGGACGCAACCTTAAACTTGGTAACCAAATGTGTGATTTCCAATAGATCTTGCGCTATTTGAAGCGGATCAGCTCCTAATGCGTTCAAATTAACAACACGAGATAAAGCTTCAGGTACGTTGCCCTGCATGACCTCCTCAAAAAGATCAAACAATTCCTTTTTACCACCAAGCCCCAACATTTTTTGAACTAACTCTGGACTTATCTGATCTTCAGTCAAAGCCATAGCTTGGTCTAAAAGGGAAAGCCCATCCCTCGCTGATCCATCGGCGGCTCGCGCGATTAAACGAAGCGCTTCGCTGTCTGCTTGAATATTCTCTTTCTCACAAATAGTAGAAAATAAGTTGATGAGACCCTCTATACTTATTCGACGAAGGTCAAAACGTTGGCATCTAGACAGCACCGTTATCGGCACTTTGCGAATTTCAGTGGTAGCAAAAATGAATTTTACATTTTCTGGAGGTTCTTCAAGTGTCTTTAGAAGTGCATTAAAAGCATTCTTGGAAAGCATATGCACTTCATCGATAATATAAATCTTATAACGAGCACCTACAGGTTTATAACGCACACCGTCTATAATTTCTCGTATATCGTCTACGCCAGTTCGACTGGCGGCATCCATTTCCAATATATCTACGTGACGATCTTCAGTTATTGAGAGACAGTTGCTGCATGTACCACATGGGTTAATAGTGGGGCCACCGTTGCCATCGGCGCCCACGCAATTTAGGCCTTTGGCAATTATTCGAGCGGTTGTTGTTTTCCCAATTCCACGTACCCCGGTTAAAACAAACGCATGCGCAAGCCGCCCGTGTTGAAGAGCGTTAGCCAATGTTTTGACCAAAGTTTCTTGACCTATCAAATCGTTAAATGTCTGAGGACGATACTTCCGAGCTAAAACACGGTATTCTCGAGCACTTAAATCATTAATATTTTTGTTCATGAATAAAGCATAGACTGTAAGCGGAAGGTTGAAAAGTGACCCAGACAAAACTCGTTACGGCTGCTTCCTTCCGGACCTGACCGAGTTGGCGAGGCGTCTGTCCACCTCAACCTTCCTTCATACTGTATATCTGTATTAACAAGCATTGTGCAAGCAGATGTTTTAATTATAGATTTACTGTTAATACAATAAGTCATCTTAACGCGGAATCGCTTAGAACTTCGCCATAATTTAATATCGACTTTTATCCTCGTGGTTTAAACAAATGGAGAACAACTAATTGAATAAATATTGAAGTTACAGACTACCTTTCATGTCAAGAAAACTAGACTTGATAGAACCCCATAGATCTCTTTTGTGAAGCGTATCGATAGACACTGTTGCCGTCATGCCCGCTCTCAGTTTAGGCTGCCCCTCTTTTTGTTGAATTTCTACCAATCACTCTCGGAGCGATCATATGCTTTACTGCCTCCGCTACCGACCTTCGACATTGGAAGCTAAAGGCATCGCCCCAACCAATAAAACCATCGTCGGTCTCAACCTTTATTAGGCAGAAATCAAGTTTGCCCCAATTTAAAAACCCCACGTCACCCTTTTTTTCAACTCCACGGCTGAAGGGCATTTCTAACTCAATTACCTCTATATGTTTTATTTTCATGTGGATCACCAAATTCTCTAGTTAATTACAGCTGACTCCTAGCCGAATACGAAACAGAGTGCTATCTTTCGAGCCAGTATTTGTTTACGCTGCTGGAGTATCATCATGAATCCGCTTCAAGTTACCCTCGTACCGGCCTTGTCCGATAATTATGTTTATATAGCAAGAGACGACAATACCCAAACTACTATGGTAGTCGACCCTGGAGAAGCTGATCCCGTTTTGAAAGTTCTGGATGAAAACGGATGGAATTTAACCCATGTGCTGAATACACATCATCACGGCGATCATATTGCCGGCAACGAAGAACTTATCAGTCGGTTTAACGCTAAGTTGATTGGTCCTAAATCAGAACACGCCCGCATTAACGGAATGGACGAAGAGGTGATTGATGGGGATATTATCGATGTAGGTGGACATAAAGGCCAAGTTATTGAAACCCCAGGTCATACGCGAGGTCATATAGCCATCTGGTTTGCAGAATCCGACGCGCTTTTCTGTGGGGATACACTTTTCGCTCTGGGATGCGGTCGAGTTTTTGAAGGGACCATGGAACAAATGTGGAATTCTTTATTGAGACTTCGTTCCCTTAATTCAACAGCAAAAATTTATTGTGGTCATGAGTACACTATATCAAATGCGAAATTTGCCATTAGCATAGATCCCAATAATACTAAATTGCAATTAAGAGTTAAAGAGTTCGAGGAGATGCGATCGAAAAATCAACCCACTATACCATCGGTCTTAATAGACGAACTCGATACAAACCCTTTTCTGCGCGCTGACGACCCTACCTTAGCAGGTGAGTTAGGATTATCTGGAGCAAAACCAGAAGATGTTTTCGCCGCCATTAGAGAGAAAAAAGACAATTTTTAATTAAATACTTCTCCTAGCCTTCAAGGCTTGAGCGATAGTGCCGTCATCCAAATAACCTAACTCGCCTCCAACAGGCACACCGCGTGCTAACCAAGTAACAGAAACATTAGTTTCAGATAGTAACTCTACGAGATAATGGGCTGTTGTTTGACCATCTACAGTAGCATCCATGGCCAAAATGATCTCCTTCATAGTATTATCTGATGCTCTTTTGACCAAGCCTTATTTATCCTATTAATTTTCGTTGTGATGTTCTATCTGATTACTAATATTTTTTCGACTAGTTAAAAAAGTTCTATATTCGAACCACTCAATTTCTGATTAATTCAAATTCGAAAGATTATTTTTGATTTTAATTAATGTATCTATAAAATCTTCCCGTTCTGTCGCCGCCATATTCCCTAAAGC
>QBVV01000006.1 GCA_003284265.1 SAR116 cluster bacterium AG-313-A07 | reverse complement strand
AGAAAAACAGGCTGACTTTATAGAAAGGGCCAACGCTCTAGATAGAGTTCAAGTCATAACATTTGATACAAGAATTGAAAGTTTAATGGCAAAAGCTGCAGGTATGGTTTCAATGGGGGGGTACAATACTTTTTGCGAAATTTTATCATTCGATAAACGGGCTCTAATAGTGCCTAGAACGGAACCTCGTCTGGAACAGTATATCCGTGCTCGTAGAGCGGAAGAATTAGGGATGATAAGTATGCTTGTCGATAATGGCGACCGAGACCCAAGAGAAATGGCCAAATCACTCAGGCGACTTCCTAGTCAACCAAAACCATCAGAAATGTTTTCGTCCGAAATTCTTGGGGGGTTAAATTACGTAAACAGGCTTGCCAAACGATGGTTAAAAACAAATCGCGAGAACCGAAATGCGCAAGAACTAGATAGAGTGCACATTGCAGGTTAAAACGATCTTTAAAGATACAGATGAACTTGCCATCGTTGTGAAGGGATATCCCCGCCTATCCGAAACATTTATTGCGCAGGAGATCCTGACTCTCCAGAATGCCGGTATAAAAATTACGATAATTTCTCTGCGGCATCCAACGGATAGAAAACAGCATCCCGTAAATAAAAAAATCATGGCAGAATTGTTGTATTTGCCTGAATATTTATTTGCTGAACCCCTTCGGGTAGTGCGAAGTTGGATGAAAGTACGGTCCCAAAAGGGCTACAAAAAAGCTCTCAAGACTTGGTTAAAAGATTTGTTCAGGGACCCAACACCTAATAGAATCAGACGCTGGGGACAGGCTTTGGTCTTATCAGCAGAACTCAGCCCAAGTATAAAACATCTTTACGCACATTTTCTTCATACACCCGCTTCCGTTACTTATTATTCAGCTCTTTTAACTGGCCGCTCCTGGTCCGTTTCAGCCCATGCAAAAGATATATGGTTAACACCTCATTGGGAAAAAAGTGAGAAACTTCTCTCATGTGAATGGGCGGTAACCTGCAGTTCTTACGGTTTTAACCACCTAAATTCGATTGTTTATGGAAAAACACAATTGAGCTACCATGGTTTGGACTTGGCATCACTACCAGAACCACCACCAACTAGATTGCTTAATACCGGCACCAAGACTCATGATCCAATCAAGCTTCTATCCGTAGGCCGAGCTGTTCCCAAAAAAGGCTTCGATATTTTATTAGAAGCGCTTTCAAAATTGCCTGGTAACCTCAACTGGACATGGACCCATGTCGGTGGGGGCCGAGAATTAAAAAACCTCAAAAAGATCGCCCATGACCTAGCTATTGAGAAAAAAATAATTTGGAGAGGTGCGTGTGACCAAAGTGAGGTATTTGACGAATACCAAAGAGCTGAAATATTTATCTTACCAAGCGTGATAGCAAAAGATGGAGACAGGGACGGTTTACCAAATGTTCTCATGGAAGCAGCTAGTCAGGAGCTATGTTGTATAGCAAGTGATGTGGCTGCATTATCCGAATTCATCATACATGGTAAAACTGGTTTGCTGGTGCCCCCGAATAACCCTGACGCCCTGGTTCAAGCTATTATCAAGCTAACATTTGATTATAATCTCAGAATAGAAATGGGTTCTGATAATTACAAACGACTTAAGAAAGACTTTTGTCATATCACCGAGGTGAATAAAATTATTGATAACCTTGGCAACTCAAAAGAGAACGTCACCAACAACCTGGTTGAGCTTTAACCATGAATATTGGGTTTTATGCGCCGTTGAAATCACCTGACTCTGCGATTCCTTCCGGGGATCGAGAGATGGCTAAGTTATTGTTTAGTAGCCTTCAGATTCAGGGGCATGAGGTCAAACTAGTAAGCAGATTCAAAAGCAGGGAAGCTGAAGGTCTAGTAGAACGACAGAAACAACTACAGCTTCAAGGTGAACGAGTTAGTAACGAACTCATTGAAGAGTTTTCTACCATAGGAAATTGGCGCCCTGACCTTTGGTTTACATATCACATGTTTTATAAGGCGCCCGATTTAATTGGTCCAAAAATTTCTGCGGCGTTAAAAATTCCATATGTTGTTGCAGAAGCGTCGCATTCCCCCAAAAGAGCTCGTGGGCGCTGGAGTTTATTTCACGAAGAAGTTGAAAAGACAATCGCGCATGCTGACTTAATCATTGGAATTAATACTAATGACCATGCGGCGATAAAACAGATAATAAACGATAATACTCGTTATGAAGAATTGCGACCTTTCCTAAAAATAAACAAAAATCGCTACAAAAATAAAATAACTGAGCGCCGGTATCTAGAAAAAAAGCATAAACTTCCCTTGGATTCTATTTGGCTACTGGCTGTTGGTATGATGCGTGATGGAGATAAGTTTGCCTCCTACAAAGTTTTGTCTGAGGCATTAACCAAAATAAATACAAACAAGAATTGGGACCTAATTATAATTGGCGATGGTCCATTAAGAACAGAAGTTGAGAAACTTTTTAGTAAAAAAATTATTTTTACGGGTAAACTAACATCAAACCAACTCCAAAAATACTATTCAAGTGCAGATATCTTTTTATGGCCAGCAATTAATGAAGCCTACGGTATGGCTCTGCTGGAAGCGCAATCTTCAGGAATGCCAGCTGTGGCCGGAAACTCTGGCGGCGTGGGAGATATTCTTCGTGACAATGAAACTGGCTTCCTTTCCAAACAAGGTGACGCCGCTGATTTTGCAGATAAAACGAGCACTTTAATAGATAACTTGGAACTCAGAAGAAGTATGAGTCGGCGCGCCCTTATGATTACAAATCGAGATCATAGTTTTGATTTAAACAGCAATAAACTTGGGACCTGGGTTTCAGAGACGCGCAGCCAATTTGGAGGGCTGTAATGACAAGTTTACTTGCAGTAATTCGACATGGGCCAACCGAATGGAACGAATTAGGGAAAATACAGGGCAGGACCGATATTCCACTAAGTGAAAGAGGAACATCTTTAATTCAACAGTTGCAATTACCGGATTTTTTTTCTGAAATCGATTGGATAACAAGTCCACTATCACGGGCTATAGAGACAGGGAAATTGCTCGGCATAGCCGAAATGCTCATAGATGATCGATTAATAGAAACCAATTGGGGTGATTGGGAAGGTCAAGTTCTTCAGGATTTGCGGGTTAAATATGGAAAGGAAATGCTAGAAAATGAAAAAAGAGGTTTGGATTTAACCCCACCTGGGGGCGAATCTCCCCGCCAGGTTTGCCAACGACTACAACCACTATTATCCGATATTGCTGCCACTGGTAAGCAAAAACTAATTGGCGCCATAACACATAAGGGCGTAATAAGATCACTTTTATCGCTCGCTACGGGATGGGATATGTCAGAAAAACCGCCCATTAGATTAGATTGGCAAGCGATTCATATATTTTCGATAGATTGCGAAGGCGCCATCAAACCCCATCAATTGAACGTGAAATTTAATAAACGAGATCCTGTATCATGAATAAACCTCGTCTAATGATTTACGTTCAGAACCTACTTGGTATTGGCCATTTAAGAAGAGCAGCGGGGATATCGCGTGCCGCTGTTGAAAGAGGTTTCGACGTCAGATTTGTTTCAGGCGGCTTTCCTATAAAAGATCTAAACATAGGAGGAGCAGAGTTTTATCAACTTCCCCCCGTCAGGTCGCTTGATGGTGATTTTAAAACTCTTGTGGCCGAAAAGGATAAGGAGATAGACGATTTATGGAGAAACAAAAGACGAAAATTGCTGCTAGATTTGTTCGAAAAAATTCAACCAGAAATACTGCTTACCGAGCTTTTTCCGTTTGGACGCAGGCAGTTTAGATTTGAGCTTATCCCCCTACTCACCAAAGCTAAAGAAGCCAAGTGCTGTTCACAAGTAGTGTGTTCAATGCGTGATATTCTTGTTACCAAGCCTCGCCATGACAGAAATCTAGAAATAGTGGAAACACTGGAGAACTTTTACCAAAAAATCTTGGTGCATGGAGACCGAAGGGTTATATCATTGGCTGAGACATTTCCTTTGGAAAAGAGAATATCACATTTAATAGAATACACTGGTTATGTTCTAACCCCCGGGCATATAGGTGATACCGGTCGGGATGGGACAGGTGAAATTATAGTCTCTGCCGGGGGTGGAGCTGTTGGGTTCGCGACATTGCCCAAAGTATTCAAACTAAGAAACAAAGTTGCTATCCGCGATTTTCCTTGGCGGTTTGTGACAGGTCCACACATGCCACCCGAGATATTCAACGAGCTCAATGCAAAAAAAACAAATGACACCTTTGTGGAAAGAAGCAGACCGGACCTCCCAGCGGTTATAAGTCGAGCAAAATTATCAATATCGCAAGCCGGCTATAATACTATTGCTGAATTAATGAACGCTGGAACCCCGGCTGTCGTGGTTCCCTATGAGGGGGGAGTCGAAACCGAACAACGTCTTAGGTCCGATTTACTGGCAAAACGTTCGTTACTCCAAGTTGTTGATGAGAATGAACTTAATGTGACCAACTTGAACAACGCGATATATCAAGCCTTGAACACTAAGCCATTAAAAAACCTGAATGTTAGTTTAGATGGCGCTAGTTCTACAGCCAATTTATTATGGTCCTTACTGTGAACTTAGAAACAGGTTATCAACGATTAGAAAAGGAAATCAATCGTTTAGATTCAGAAAACAAATGTATGGAAATCTGGTGGCGCGACGACGACCTAGAGGCCCCCAACCACAGTTTAGAGAATATGATTTCTGTTTCAGACAATATTAACCTTGTCCCTCTTCTTGCCGTTATTCCTGCGAGGGCATCGAGGCAGTTGGTAAACTTATTAAACCAGTGCAATATCAATATTGCGATGCATGGGCTCAACCATTACAATTACGAACCCTTAACTAGAAAAAAAGCGGAGTTTGGGAGCTTCAGGCCGCTAGAGGCTCAATGGAAAGACCTAGAAAAGGGAATTAGTCAACTAGAACAACTTTTTGGTGATTTGTTTCTTAAATGTTTTGTTCCACCCTGGAACCGTATTAATAATGAATTAGCCAAAAGTTTGCCTTCATTTGGCATCTCAAGCCTCTCTACTTTCTCATCAAGAAAAGAGGCGACTCCAGTTCCCGGACTTCTGCAGGTTAATACGCATGTTGATGTCATTGACTGGAAAGAAAAACGGAGTTTCATCGGAGCGGAACTTATGGCAGACAAAATTGCCGGCGAATTACAAAATTGTCGGACTAGGGCAATAGATACCCTAGAGCCGATAGGGCTTTTGACACATCATTTAATAATGTCTATTGACGATTGGAAAGAGTTTCAAGAAGTCTGCCTTGTTTTAAAAAAAAGCACTAGTATAAACTTGACATCTCCAATAAATTACTTCGGCTAAAAAGAAAAACAGTATGACAATTTTCCATTATCCAATGAATGCACTGAGAGGAGATTATCTCAGGGGTGCAATAGGTCTTTTTGTTACAGTCGGACTTTTAATAGCCGCAACAAAAATAACCATCTTTCAATATATATTTGCCGCCGGGGCAGTTCTTTTTTTAGGCTTCTTTCTAAGAACTGCTCAGAGGCACTTGACAACATTCAGCTTTTCAAATGGCTCCTTCCAGGCAAACGGTCCCTTGGGAAAAAGCATTTCGCTGCCTGCTGTGATTGACATAAGACTGCGATATTTTTCAACCCGAAAAGATCGAACGGGTGACGGTGGATGGTTTGAGCTCACTATACGGGACCCTAAAAGTAAAATTTCTGTTGATTCTACTATCAACGGTTTCGAACAAATAATGCAACATTGCGTAAATACTATTCACCAGAATAAACTCACTCCCTCAGAGACAACTATAGAGAATTTTTCAAGTGCCGGATTTCCGCTTCAAAATCACCTATCGTCTGAGAATGAAATAACAAAAAATTAGGAACCAATAATAAATGGATAAAAAGATCCCAATATTATCGGTAAAAGATCTCGAAGTTGGATTCGATTTGCCCGAGGGCCGTATGATGGCCGTTAAGAAGGCCTCATTTGAAATATTTCCAGGAAAAACGGTAGCCTTGGTAGGCGAGTCTGGCTCTGGGAAATCAGTAATTAGCCAAACAATAATGGGATTACTTCCTTCCCAGGCAAAGATATATGGTGGATCAATACTATTTTCACCAAATTCTGGGGATAAGCAGGCAATCGATATAGCGGCGTTAAATCCTTCCGGAAAACCAATCCGTGATATAAGGGGCGGTCAGATTTCGATCATTTTTCAAGAGCCAATGACGTCGTTATCTCCACTCCACACTATCGGAAATCAAATACTTGAAGCATTGATGCTACATCGTCGCCTTCAGCCTAATGAAGCTACGCAGGTGGTTATTGATATGCTTCGTTTAGTAGGGTTTCCAGATCCAAAAAGAGGCTTCAAAACATATCCATTTGAATTATCCGGCGGTTTGAGACAGCGTTCTATGATCGCCATGGCTCTCATCTGCAGGCCATGTCTACTTATCGCTGATGAACCTACGACAGCACTTGATGTGACAATTCAAGCTCAAATATTGAAACTGATGAAGGATCTACAGGCAGAGTTTGAAATGGCGTTGTTGATGATTACTCATGATCTTGGTGTCGTTGCAAACATGGCTGATGACGTTGTGGTTATGTATAGAGGCGAGATAATGGAGACCGGTTCTGTAGAAGATATCTTTAAACGTGCCGAGCACCCGTATCTAAAATCATTAATGGCCGCTGTCCCTCGCTTTGATATGGGGAAAGGTGAGCGATTAATACCAATACGGGATATCGAGTCAAAGTCTAGTCCTCTTTTAAAACCTAATCCGAAAGATTTGGAAGTGGCGAAAACTCTTTCCCCCAAACCTATACTGACTGTTGAAGGTATCAGAAAATCATTCTCCATTCGCTCGAGCGGCATTTTCAACTTTGGTGGAGAAAAAGTCTCTGCAGTAAATGATGTCAGTTTTAAGATTAGACGTGGATCTTGTCTTGGATTGGTAGGAGAATCAGGATGCGGAAAGACAACACTTAGCAAAACCGTTATGCGAGCTATCGCGCCCGATGCCGGTTCCATTCAGTATTCAGATCAAGATGGTACTGTCGACGTTTTGTCATTAAATGAGAAATCGCTTATCGATTTCCGAAAGAAAATCCAATTTATTTTTCAGGATCCATTTAGTTCACTGAACCCTCGCATGACTATATTTGATATCATAAACGAGCCTCTTATCATTCATAACATTGGAGATCATGAGTTTAGAATTACACTCGTTCGTGAACTCATTAGGTTGGTGGGGTTAGATATCCGGCATCTAAATCGCTACCCACACAGCTTTTCGGGAGGGCAGCGCCAGCGTATAGGCATTGCGCGAGCATTAGCGCTGAAGCCAAAACTATTGATTTGTGACGAACCCGTTTCAGCCCTAGACGTCTCCATCCAAGCCCAAGTATTAAATTTACTGAAAGACCTCAAAGAACAACTAGCTTTAAGTTACCTGTTCATATCTCATAATCTCGCTGTGATTGATTATATTGCGGATGATGTAGCCGTCATGTGTTCCGGGCAAATAGTTGAGGCGGCGCCGCGGGTAGCGCTATTTAAAAATCCCATACATCCTTACACCAAAGCATTGTTTTCTGCTGTACCCAGTCCTAGCCTCGATAAACCTCTCGACTTCAAAAGTATCATGGATGAACGCTGCTCGGATCCAGCAGAATGGGAGCATCCATTCACAGCAACCCAAGAAATGCCTACCAAGCTGCTTGATATAGGGGGAGAACACTTTGTAAGAGTTCACGAAAACATTTCAGAATTAAAAATAGCATCATGAATAAACATCTTACTCTTTTCGGCTATTTGTTTGTCTTTATCCTTTCTTTCGCAAATTGTGCATTTGGTTATTCCGAATCCCCTTTGCTTTCCAAAATGGTAAAAAATGGTAAATTACCGCCTGTTGAATCCAGATTGCCCCGAACTCCAAGAGTAATTGATTTTGCTGGCCGTAATCTCGAAATTGGTAAGTTTGGGGGCACCCTCAAAATGCTTATGGCGCGGGCAAAAGACGCACGACAGATGACCGTCTATGGTTATGCCAGATTGTTAATATACAAACCAAAGACATTTGAGTTTCAGCCGGATATCCTCGAGTCATTCGATGTTATTCAAGGGAAAAAATTTATATTTAATCTGCGCCCCGGTCATAAATGGTCGGACGGGCATCGATTTACGGCAGAAGATTTTCGTTATTGGTGGGAAGACGTCGCTAATAATCCTAAATTGTCACCAGTAGGCCCCCCAAAAGTGATGAAGGTAGACGGTAAACTGCCACAATTTAGAATACTCAATAATCTCTCCATTCAGTATGAATGGGAAAAGCCAAATCCTGATTTTTTAGCGGCTTTAGCGGGCGCCAGTCCACTCTATATTTATCGCCCCGCACATTACATGCGTCAATTTCACGAAGATTTTACCGCAAATTCTGAACTTCAAAAACTTGTGACTACAGCCAAACAGCGTAATTGGGCAGCATTGCATAATAAAATGGATAACCTTTATAGAAACGACAATATCGATTTGCCCGTTTTACAACCCTGGGTCTGCATTAGTAAATCTTCATCAAATAGGCTGAGATTCAAAAGAAACCCTTTTTTTCATAGAATAGATCCAAAGGGGCAGCAATTACCCTACATTGACGAGTTTATTTTTGGTATCGCTAGTAACAAGTTAATATCGGCTAAAACAGGTACTGGGGAAGTTGACCTTCAGGCGCGTTACCTTAGGTTTGATGACTACACGTTTTTGAAAAAAGGCGAAGATCGTTCGCCTTATTCTACAAGACTGTGGACCACGGCTAAGGGTTCACACCTAGCCTTATTCCCAAATTTAAATCATAAAAATAAAGTACTACGGTCTATTATGCAGGATGTTCGTTTCAGGCGCGCATTATCCATGGCTGTGAACCGCTATGAAATTAATCAGGTTATCTATTATGGGTTAGCAATAGAGGGTAATAATACTGTTCTACCTGGATCGCTATTATATAAGCCATACTATAGGTCCAAATGGGCGCAACTCGATTTAAAATCGGCAAATCAACTTTTGGACGACATGGGACTGCTAAAACGGGACACCAGAGGAATTCGACTACTACCCGACGGTAATCCCTTAAACTTAATTATTGAAACAGCCGGAGAGAGCACCGAGCAAACTGACATTTTGGAGCTAATCCACGACAGTTGGTTAAAGATTGGTATAAAAATTTATTCAAAACCCTCCCAAAGAAACGTATTCCGGAATCGCATTTTCTCTGGTGAGACAGCCATATCCATATGGTCAGGTATCGAAAATGGACTTGCTTCCGCAAACAGTTCACCTGCTGAATTTGCACCCACAACGCAACAGTTACTTCAATGGCCAAAATGGGGTCAGCACTTTGAAACAGGCGGGAAAGCAGGACAAACTCCAAATGACCCGTTTGCCATAGAATTACTGAAATTATACCGGGATTGGCGAGCGGAGCCCGTACTCGCGAAAAGAAAGCGCATTTGGGAAAAAGTTTTAGATATTCATGCTGAACAAGTCTACTCAATAGGGTTAATAGCGGGCGTTCTCCAACCAGTGGTTGTATCGAATAATCTTAAAAATGTTCCAATAAAAGGAATTTATAACTGGAACCCAGGTGCCCATTTTGGCATTTACAGCCCCGATACGTTTTGGTTCAAGACTTTACCTAAAAATAGCATGGAACGGTGAGTTAGAGTGCTGTCATACCTTATCCATAGAATCTTAATCATGATACCAACTTTATTTGCTATCAGCATTATAACATTCGTAATCATACAACTCCCCCCAGGTGATTATCTCTCAACTTATATAGCCGAGCTTCAAAGCCAGGGAGAGAACGTAGATATCGCCAAAATTGAAGCACTAAGGGCCCAATACGGACTTGATAAATCAATGGTAGAACAATATTGTTTTTGGGTCTTAGGTTTGTTACAGGGCGACCTTGGGTTTTCATTTGAATATCAACTACCCGTTTCCGAAGTGGTGGGTGATCGATTATTGCTTACTTTAGTCCTCAACTTTACAACCATTATCTTTATTTGGCTGGTATCATTTCCAATTGGAATTTACTCCGCTACAAACCAATATAGCTGGGGGGATTACGGACTAACGTTTGTAGGCTTCATTGGCCTGGCAACGCCAAATTTTCTCCTTGCTTTGATATTGCTCTATTTTGCAAATGTCTGGTTTGGCACATCAATAGGCGGCCTTATGGACCCCATCTACATAGACCAACCATGGTCAACAGCCAAATTCCTTTCCATTCTGGAGCATTTATGGGTTCCTGTTGTTGTTATAGGAACATCAGGTACAGCAAGCATGATCCGACGCTTAAGAGCTAACATGCTTGATGAACTGCAAAAGCAATATGTGGTAACGGCGAAGGCCAAGGGACTCCATCCTCTAAAAGCACTCATAAAATATCCACTTAGAACTTCCTTAAACCCCTTTATTGCTGATATTGGCAATATGCTGCCACAAATTATTTCTGGGTCAGCTATCGTCTCAATGGTACTCTCGCTCCCAACGACGGGGCCCATGCTGATATCCGCGCTTCAAAGCCAAGATATGTACCTTGCAGGATCCTTTCTAATATTTCTTGCTTTGTTAACCGTAGTTGGGATGTTTTTATCCGATTTAGCATTAGCCTGGCTTGATCCACGTATTCGTCTTGGTGGCGGAGCGAGCAAATGAGTAACACGCATTTTGTAAATAAAAACCACTTTGACCCAAATGCAGAGGAACCACTAACACAAGAGCAAGAACGCTACTACTTAGCGACACAGTGGCAGTTGATGTGGTGGAAGCTGAAACGACATCGATTAGCTATGGTTTCTGGTGCTGTACTAGCTTTTATGTATTTTTCAGTTGTGATCGCCGAATTGCTAGCCCCTTATGCGTTAGCTTCCCGCAATACCGATTTCATTTATGCACCCCCACAAAAAATTCACTTTTTCCACGAAGGTGAACTCATTGGGCCATTCGTTTACGGCTTAAACTTTAAGCTTAATATGAAAACCTTGAGACGTGAGTATACGGAAAACACAACTAATATTCAGCCCGTGCGATTTTTTTGTTCTGGCGATAAATATACATTTTGGAATCTCCTTGATGCTAATTTTCACTTCTTTTGCCCATCGAAAAGTGGAACATTATTTTTGTTGGGGACTGACCGACTGGGAAGAGATGTTCTATCACGAATAATTTATGGTACTCGGATATCACTTACCATAGGTTTAATTGGTATTATTTTTAGCTTCATAATCGGCATTACCATTGGCGGATTAGCGGGATATTACGGTGGTTGGATTGATAATTTAACACAAAGAATGATAGAGATTATACGGTCGTTTCCAGAGCTCCCATTATGGATGGCATTATCCGCTTCTCTTCCCGTCACGTGGAGTCCCATTTTAGTTTATTTTGGCATAACACTGATTTTAGGCATGCTCGATTGGACAGGTCTAGCTCGAGCGGTAAGATCAAAACTCCTTTCCCTTAGAGAAGAAGACTTTGCTCAGGCAGCACAGCTAATGGGCGCAAAGCCCAGGCGGGTGATCGCCCGACATTTGCTGCCGAGTTTCACAAGCCACTTAATCGCATCTGCCACTCTATCCATTCCATCGATGATATTAGGTGAAACAGCCCTCAGCTTTCTAGGGCTAGGGTTACGCCCCCCAATTACTTCCTGGGGAGTACTGTTGACGGAGGCTCAAAATATCAATGCAGTGGAGTTATATCCGTGGATAATGACGCCAGTAATTCCAGTGGTTGTTGTGGTTTTGGCATTCAATTTTTTTGGGGATGGATTAAGGGATGCCGCAGATCCCTATCATTGAAAATCATTAATGATAAAGTCCAACCTGACGAGCTTTGATAGTTAACAATGCCAATATTCTATCAATTGTTGGAGTCTTGATACCAGCCTCATTTCCAAACAAACTCACGATTTTGATAATGCCATCAATTTCCATCGGCCTCTGAAAATCCCAATCTTGTAACATAGATGATCTGTGTTCAGACCTATATTCAATATTTAGCAATTGATCCCAGTTCAAATTAAGCTGAATACCATGAGAGTGCGCCACCAAAGTTGCTTCATTCACCATCTCTCGGGTAATTTCTGTAGTTTCAGAATGTTTTGCTAATTCCGTTTCATCCACACCGGTCAGAACAGCGAGAGGGGAACGCGATAGATTAACAATTAATTTTGCCCAGATTTCCTGCTCAATATTACTACTTACTGGGGCTGACATCTGGGCATCTTCCAATATCCCAGAAATAATATCCACCCTTGGGTTATTAATCGAACGAGGAGCGCCAATGGTAAATTTCCCTTTTGTGTCCCGTTTGCAAATGACAAAACCGGGCGAGGAAACGGCTGCTGGACAATCCACAACACATCCTATTACACGTTCAATTCCAACAGTATGTTGTAATTGTCCACCCCTATCTAAAAGCTTTCCCGATGTTGCCTGGCCACGCCCCATCACTATGTCATACCACCAAGGAATACCATTCATAGCAAAGACAACTTGTGTCTCATCACCCAATAATGGTTTGATATAAGCGCCTACATCAATCAGGGCAGGTCCTTTCACGGTTACAAGCACAAGATCAACTTGACCAATATCTGTAGGATTATCGGTAGCTATTGGATGCACAGTAGATGTGTCACCAGCATGACTTAATGTTAATCCGGTATTTTGAAATGCCTTCAAATTAGCGCCCCGCGATATCAAGGAAATCTCGTGTCCCGCCCTCGATAAATACGAAGCTGCAAAACCACCTATCGCTCCAGCTCCAAAAATACATACTTTCATTTTCGTCAATTCCATAAAATGATTAATGGGTTAATTGCTTCTTAAGGCTATATATCAAAGATACCGATATCGTTTCGAATTTTCATCAATAAAATTATGTATGATATAAGCGAACTCCTAATCTTGATTTCCCAGGCGCAAAGAGCGGAAAACCATTGATGCGAGAATCTCATTAATTATCCTGAATTTAATTACATACTTGCGAATGACACTGGTGCCACAAGATAAGTTGCAACACCTAGTTGAAACTGCTGCACAAAATAGGTATCAACTGACCGCATTGATATTATTAGCTGAGAAATAGGCAGTTTTGGGTTGGATATTGTACGCACAGTTGCAGAAATGCGGTCCCATGTTTCGATGTGGAGGAGAGAAGGCCTGAGTGTCGCGCTAGTGCCCACTATGGGATCACTGCATGCAGGACATTTATCCCTAATGAAAGTAGGGAAGGAAAGAAGCGACAGAGTAATTGCAACTATTTTTGTAAATCCCCTTCAATTCGCGCCTAATGAAGATTTTGAAACGTACCCGCGGCGTGAGGATAGTGATATTCAAAAACTTGTTGAAGAAGACATCGATTTACTCTTTGCACCTGACGTTAACGAAATGTATCGCCCCGATGCAACAACAACAATCAATGTAGGTGGTTTAACCGATTGTCTTTGTGCTCTCTCTAGACCAGGCTTCTTTGATGGTGTCGCAACAGTTGTAACCAAATTATTGCTGCAAGCGCTTCCAGACATAGCAATATTTGGTGAAAAGGACTATCAACAGCTTTTAGTAATAAAACGCCTCGCAACTGACCTAGATATACCTGTAGAGATTATAGGCGCTCCAACCATCCGCGAAGAAGACGGTTTAGCATTATCTTCAAGAAACGTTTATCTCGATACTAAATCCCGTTCTATTGCACCTTCCATGTACAATATTTTAAACCAGTATGCGTCCGATATATCCAACGGGAATGATATAAAGAAAAGCTTACAACTTGCTAAACAAAACATGCAAAAATCAGGGTTCGAGAAAATTGAGTATTTGGATCTCCGTAGCTCTCAAACACTCCAAGCTTGTAATGACATAAAAAAACCAAGCCGCCTTTTCGCTGCTGCATGGCTAGGTTCAACCAGATTGATCGATAATCTTGCAATTACCTGACAATCTAATCCTTCCTGTTTTCTCGATTTTCTATTAGATCATTAACGACGGTGGGCTCAGCCAAGGTGGAAGTATCACCCAAACTACCAAAGTCATCTTCGGCAATCTTTCGCAAGATCCGTCGCATTATTTTCCCTGAACGTGTTTTGGGTAGGCCTGGCGCCCATTGTATTAAGTCTGGACTTGCTATCGGACCAATCTCTTTTCTAACCCATTGCACCAGCTCAACCCTTAAGTCCTCTGACGGGTCCACATCAACATTTAACGTTACATAAGCATATATGCCTTGTCCCTTGATGTCATGCGGGTATCCAACAACCGCCGCTTCAGCTACTTTTTCATGGGCGACAAGCGCAGATTCAACCTCCGCCGTCCCCATACGATGACCAGATACATTTATAACATCGTCAACCCGCCCAGTAATCCAGTAATAGCCATCCTCATCTCGTCGACAACCATCTCCGGTGAAATATCTTCCTGGAAACGTGGCAAAATAGGTTTGATAAAATCTTTCATGGTCACCATAAACGGTTCGCATTTGGCCTGGCCAGCTATCGTTCAAACATAGGTTCCCACTTGTAGGTCCATCCAGAAGATTACCCTCACCATCTACTATGACAGGCTCTATACCAAAAAATGGTCTAGTTGCAGATCCCGGTTTGAGATCCGTGGCGCCAGGCAAAGGAGTGATCAAAATACCTCCCGTTTCGGTCTGCCACCACGTATCAACAATGGCACAACGACCATCTCCGACAACATTGTAATACCATAGCCAGGCTTCCGGATTGATCGGTTCTCCAACTGAACCCAAGATTCGAAGAGACTTCCGACTAGTGGATTTTACCGGCCCATCACCCTCTCTCATTAAAGCGCGAAGTGCTGTTGGTGCTGTGTAGAAAATAGAAACGTTATGTTTGTCACAAACTTGCCAAAAACGACTATTATCTGGATAGTTTGGTACCCCTTCGAACATAAGTGTCGTGGCCCCATTAGCTAGGGGGCCATATAGAATATAAGAGTGTCCGGTTACCCACCCAACATCAGCGGTGCACCAATAAATTTCGCCCGGTTTATAGTCAAAAACATATTGATGTGTCATCGAGGCATAGACGATGTATCCACCCGATGTGTGCATTACGCCCTTAGGTTGTCCTGTTGATCCCGAAGTATACAGAATGAATAGGGGATCTTCCGCATTCATTTCTTCTGGTGGACAATCTTCCGATGCTGTCGCCATGATATCATGATACCAGTGGTCAGTATCTCCATTCCAATCGATGGACCCCCCAGTCCTTTTCACAACAACAACTGTTTGACACATTGGACAGGACTTTAGGGCTTCATCGGTATTCGCTTTCAACGGGATGGATTTTCCACCCCTGATTCCTTCATCCGCCGTGATGATTAAATTACTATCGCAGTCTTTGATGCGACCTGCCAACGCGTCTGGCGAAAACCCTCCAAATACAACTGAATGAATTGCACCAATCCTAGCGCAAGCAAGCATAGCCACCGCCGCCTCGGGTATCATGGGCATATATATAGTGATGCGATCTCCTTTTTTTGCACCAAGAGCTTTCAATGCATTTGCAAATTTACAAACATCAATATGCAGTTCTTTGAACGATATTTTTTTTTCTTCTTCCGGGTTGTCACCTTCCCAGATTATTGCGGTCTGATCACCTTTGCTCGCCAAATGTCTATCTAAACAGTTGGCGGAAACATTTAATGTCCCATCATAAAACCATTTTATGTGTAAATCTGTCTCAGCATAAGAAACATCTTTTATCTTGGTGTATGGTTTGATCCAATCAATCCTCTTACCTTCTTCCTCCCAAAACTTTACCGGGTCCGCAAGCGATCGCTCATACATTTCAATGTAGCCTACATTATCAATTATCGCATCCGCTCCTCGCTCTGCTGTAACTTTAAATAAGTTTTGGTCCGACATAAAAATCTCCCAATAAAATAATATTTGGCCATCTAATTTGTTAAAAAACTGCGAAGAGTATGTTAGTATCTATCTTGGGGGGATTCAAGCAACTACAAGATACTATAGTTTGGCAATGCGAATTGATGATATGTTTCATGGAGGCGATCGGAGATTGGTGATTGGCATATGAATTTTGATGATTGTGCACTCTCGACAGAACCATTTATCGTTCTATAATTTATCGTAGTAATATTTTTAAGGAAACATAACACATGAGTGGTTCTAACCGTCCTCTCTCACCACATCTGCAAGTTTACAGGCCCCAGTTAACCTCAGTTCTTTCAATTACTCATCGTGCTACTGGAGTGGTATTATCGGCAGGCACTATTTTGCTTGTATGGTGGATAGTAGCAGCTGCGAGTGGCGAAGAATATTTCAATTTAATAAAAGAAATAATGTCATCATGGTTTGGTTTAATTGTGCTCTTAGGTTTCTCATGGGCCGTTTTTTATCATTTATGTAACGGAATTCGTCACCTTTTCTGGGACGCTGGATACGGATTCGAGCTTGACACTGCATATAAGTCAGGTTGGGCCACTGTAGCTGGCTCCTTTGTTCTCACAGGCATCGCCTGGGCAATAGGTTTATTGAGTTAGTTAAGGAATCAAATATGACAGATAAAGGCATGAGAAGTGACTTAGGCCGCGTAAGAGGCTTAGGCACCGCGAAGGAAGGCGTACACCACTGGTGGATGCAAAGGTTAACAGCGATTGCCCTAATTCCGCTCACATTATGGTTTATTATTTCAATCGCTTCCCTCAATAGTGCTAGTTACGCAGAGACGGTGAACTGGTTATCTATACCTCTCGTATCAATTTTTATGATTTTATTGGTTTCCTCAACGCTTTATCACGCGCTTTTGGGTGTTCAAGTGGTTGTTGAAGACTATATACATCACGAAGGTTGCAAATTTCTGTTACTTATAAGTTTAAAACTCATATTTTTAGTCTTAGGTGTAGTAGCTGTTTTTTCATTATTAAAAATCGCATTGTAAGGGCCGTATAAAATGAAGTCATATGAAGTAATCGATCATACATACGACGTAGTAGTGGTTGGAGCAGGCGGCGCCGGGTTACGTGCTACGCTAGGCATGACAATGGAAGGCCTCAAGACGGCATGTATAACAAAAGTGTTTCCTACACGAAGCCATACCGTTGCTGCGCAAGGCGGAGTTGGGGCAGCCCTAGACAACATGGGTGAAGGAGATAACTGGCAATTCCACATGTACGATACGGTCAAAGGATCGGACTGGTTGGGTGATCAAGATGCTATAGAGTATATGTGCAGAAATGCGATACCAGCTGTGATAGAATTGGAACACTACGGTGTTCCATTTTCTCGCACCGAAGAGGGTAAAATTTATCAACGTCCTTTTGGTGGTCACACGTTGGATAATGGCAAAAGAATGGCTAAACGTGCTTGCGCCGCAGCTGATCGAACAGGACATGCAATTCTTCACACCCTGTATCAACAATGCCTGGCTAATAATGCCGAGTTTTACATCGAGTATTTTGCCCTAGATTTGATTATGGACGATACGGGCGCTTGCAGGGGCGTCATGGCACTTGACCTTGCCACTGGCACATTGCACAGATTTAGAGCACATCAAACAGTATTAGCAACAGGAGGGTATGGAAGAGCATACTTTTCATGCACCTCAGCACATACTTGTACAGGCGATGGTAATGGCATGGTTTTGCGCGCTGGATTGCCACTCCAGGATATGGAGTTTGTTCAGTTCCATCCGACCGGTGTGTATGGCGCTGGGTGTCTTATCACTGAAGGTGCCAGAGGCGAGGGGGGATATGTCACAAACTCGGAGGGAGAACGTTTTATGGAACGTTACGCTCCTACGGCTAAGGACTTAGCCTCAAGAGACGTAGTAAGTCGATCGATGACTATTGAAATAAATGAAGGTAGAGGGGTCGGTCCAAAAAAAGATCATATAAATCTGCATCTGGAGCACCTTGATCCCGAGGTCCTTGCACTTAGGCTTCCGGGCATATCTGAGACAGCAAAAATTTTTGCTGGCGTTGATGTTACTAGAGAGCCTATCCCTATAATGCCGACTGTCCACTACAATATGGGTGGAATACCAACCAATTACCATGGAGAGGTTTTGGCGCCGACGGCCCAGGACCCAGACCGCACGTGCCCTGGCTTGATGGCTATTGGTGAAGCCGCCTGTGTTTCTGTTCATGGGGCAAATAGGCTTGGTACAAACTCACTGCTAGACATCGTTGTTTTTGGAAGGGCTGCAGCCTACCGCGCCGCGGAAACGGTTACACCCGGAGAAACGCATAAACCTCTAGAAGCAAATGCAGGTGATTTTTCAATAGAACGACTTGAGCGTATTCGTAATGCTTCCGGCTCAAAGAAAGCATCAGAGATACGGCATGAAATGCAATTGTCAATGCAACGTCATGCGGCTGTTTTCAGAGACAACGAGCTTCTTGACCAAGGCGTAAAGAATATTCTGCAGATTGCTGGTACTATGCCAGATATATCCGTTAGTGATCGCTCACTGATATGGAATTCTGATTTAGTCGAAGCACTAGAGTTGGATAATTTGATGGGGCAAGCTATCGTTACCCTAACATCCGCTAACCTTCGAAAAGAGAGCCGCGGAGCACATGCCCATGAAGACTATCCAGAACGTGATGACGAAAACTGGATGAAGCATACTTGCATGTGGCTCGATGAAAAAAATAATTATGATGTCATTTATCGGGATGTCCATCAAAACCCATTGTCTAACGAAATAGAACCAATACCTCCAGCGGCTCGAGTATACTAAAATATTGTGCATAAAAATTTTAAAGAGAGAAATAAAAAATGGCTGAATTTACGCTTCCAGCTAATTCTAAAGTCAAAATAGGAGATACCCACAAAGGGCCGGACGATGCGGGTGACATCCGTGCATTCAAAGTATATCGATATGATCCCGATAGTAACGAAACCCCACGTCTGGATACATACGAGATAGATCTCGACGATTGCGGTCCAATGGTGCTGGACGCCCTTATAAAGATTAAAGACCAGGTAGACACATCATTAACATTTAGACGTTCGTGTCGAGAGGGGATTTGCGGCTCCTGTGCTATGAACATTGATGGAACGAACACTTTGGCTTGTCTCAAACCAATTGACGAAGTTAGAGGTGATGTAAAGATTTATCCGCTGCCGCACATGGAAGTAATCAAAGACTTGGTTCCAGATTTATCTACAGCGTACGCGCAGTTAGAATCAGTCGAGCCATGGTTAAAAACAAAAACTCCCCCCCCTCCGGATACTGAACGCCTGCAATCGATAGATGAAAGGGCTAAATTGGATGGTATGTGGGAATGCGTTTTGTGCTTTAGTTGTTCTACTTCTTGCCCAAGTTATTGGTGGAATGGGGAGCGTTATCTAGGGCCAGCAGTTCTACTGCAGGCATATCGTTGGATCGCGGACTCAAGGGACGAATATACGGGCGAACGCCTGGATAATTTAGAGGATCCATTTCGCTTATATCGCTGCCACACCATAATGAATTGCACAAAAACGTGTCCAAAGGGCCTTAACCCAGCCAAGGCGATCGCGGAAATCAAAAAGATGATCGTAATGCGTCAATAATCCTAAATACAGGTCCCTATAGTTTTTTACTTATTCAAACGTTTGGTAGACAACCCGGTATTTTTTTGCAATTGATGTTCATGGGAAGCCATCAAACGCGGCCCCCAGGCCTCTTTGTGTCATGAATATATAATTTAACTAGCTGCTGGGAGTGAGTAATCTTGTCCGCAATAAATGAGATGACAGGTGGAGAAGCTATAGCACGATTGCTTCGGGCGCATCGTATCGGGCCGATGTTTGGGATGGGCGGATTTCAACTATTACCTTTTTACGATGCTGCTCGTCGTCTTGGTTTAACACACTCACTAATAAATGACGAAAGATGCGGTGTATTTGCCGCAGACGCTTACGCCAAGATCACTGGTCGGGTAGGGGTAGTCGATGCCACACTAGGACCAGGAGCCACCAATTTAGTTACAGGATTGGTGGAGGCGCTGAACGCAGGCACCCCTCTAGTAGCTATCGTTGGTAATAGCCATCGACTGCATTCCTGGAAAAATATGACACAGGAAAGTAGGCAAATTGAGATCCTAAGACCAGCAGTAAAAGAACTAATTAAAGTTGAAATGATTGACAGGCTTCCCGAACTAGTTATACGGGCATTCCAAGTCGCAACTACTGGTCGTCCTGGGCCGGTCGTATTAGATATTCCAGAAGACATTTGCCATGCTAACTACCCTTTTGATCCCGACGAATTAGATATCCCTCAACCTTATCAGAGAATACCGAATTTGAGGGCGAGACCAGACCGTAGTTCCGTCAATGAGGCAACTCAGCTTCTTAAAAACTCCAAACGGCCATTGATTTTGGCGGGGGGAGGAGTTCATCTCAGTGATGCGGCACAAACACTCCAGTCCTTTGCTGAAACCTTCTCCATACCGGTAGCGCATACAATGACTGGGAAAGGAGCTATATCTTGCAGTAGTCCATTAAATGCAGGTTTGTTCGGTCGCTACGATCGCATAGCAAATCAGTTTATTGAAAAAAGTGATTGCTTGTTTGTTGTAGGTTGTAAATTAGGAGAAATAGCAACCAAACGATTTACGCTTCCACCTAAAAATATACCCGTTATACATCTAGAAGTTGTTGCGGAGGAAATTGGTCGAACGCTACAACCCACTGTTGCGTTATGGGGCGATGCTAAAGAAGGGATCAAAGATCTTGCATCTGTAATGCAAAGTGACGCAGAGCAGCAAAAAGAGGGACGAATCTCCTATATAAAAGAGGTGTCAAAGCGCATGAACGACTGGCGCGCCTCAGTTAACGAACGTTTGACCTCAGACGAAATTCCAATAAATATGGCCAGACTGATGCATGAACTTAATAATGAGCTACCTGAGGATGCTATACTTGTGGCAGATGGTGGTTTTGCGGCACATTGGGGTGGTTTACTTTATGATACCAAACGCGCGGGAAGAGGATTCCTTCCAGACAGAGGGTTTGCATCAATCGGCTATGGTTTACCTGGCGCCATAGGAGGCGCATTGGCAAAGTCAGGGCCTGTTGTTGCCATTACGGGTGACGGTGGGTTCAATATGACGTTGGGCGAACTAGAGACCGCCAAACGTATGGAACTAGAATTTGTTATAATAGTCGTCAATAACGCGGCATCGGGATATGTGAAAGCACTCCAACACCTAATGTATGGGGAAGGAGCGTATCAATCGAGCGACCTTGAAGAGACAAATTATGCAAAAGCTGCAGAAGCATTAGGCTGTAAGGGAATCCGCGTAGAGGACCCAAATGAAATTAGCAAGGCGATTTCGATTGGTTTGAGGCACAAGGGCTGTCCTACCATTATTGACCTAGTGGTAACAAGGGACCCGGCCAAAATGTTGCCTGGCGTAGATAACCGAGCAGCAACTATAAAAAAAGGCGATAGAGTAGCGTGATATAAATCTGAACGAAGCCAAAGATAGAACTGCGGATTGAGAGTGTTCTTTACTTTTACTTGCTTTCTGCTTTAGACATCCTCCTCCTACATGCCTCTCCGAACGCCTCAAATATTTTTGTATTAACGGAATTTAGTGGGCGTGGCCATTCAGGATGCCATTGGACCCCTAAGGCAAAAGTGGTTGGGTCACTTGAACTTATGGCTTCAATGACTCCATCGGGAGCGACTGCTTCAATTTTTAGGCCGCTGCCTAGTTGATCGATACCCTGGGCATGAAGCGAATTTACATTAGCGTTCTTCAGACCTGTGATTTTATCTAATAAACCGCCTGATAAAATTTCTATATTGTGTGCAGGCCTATAACGTTTTTCATGATCCTCCACATCACGTCTCATGCGATGATCAAAAGTATTATCCAAATCGGCTATGCGTTGATGCAAAGTTCCATCGCATGCAACGTTTAATTCCTGAATTCCTAGGCATAAACCCAATATCGGGATCTTTTTTTCTAAGCTTTTTTTGATCAAGGGAAGCATAGTGCCGTCACGATGGGAATCATGCCTAGTTCCCTCTTTACTTTCTTTTCCATTATAGTGAACTGGTTCAACGTTCGATGGGCTTCCTGTAAGAAGAAGTCCATCTAAATGATCAGAAAAGTCCGCAAGCTCGGGCAAAGCCGGCAAAATTACTGGGGTTCCACCTACTGGGTCTACGACAGCCAGTAGATACTTCTCACTACATCGATGGAAAGGGTGCATCGACCCTAGTTCACGACATCCAGAAACACCTATTAGGGGCCTTCTATTAATTGCATTCAAAATTTATGTCCCATTTATTGATTTAGATTATATGATATTAAAGTATGGACTTTTTTAAAAAGGTACCCATTTCGCGACCATGAGTGACATTCTTCAGATGGTTATACAATATAAACTACTTCTAGTGTTAACATGGTTGTGTGTTGTTGTTGGTTTAGAACTATTATATCCGTTTATTATCGCTCCTAAAAATTGGTCGAGAGTTTTTAAAAATTGCAGTTTTGGCTCTTGAATTCCATCATATCGGTTGGAATTATTTTGCCTTTCTCAATTTGGACATCTCAAAATACCTGGGGATGGCGCCCATCACATATAGACCCTATTGTTGCGGTCATCATTAATATTATTATTCTCGACTTTTTAATTTACTGGTGGCACAGGGCAAACCACGAACTCCCACTTTTATGGCAGTTCCAAAAAATACATCATCTCGACGAATTCCTAGATGTTACCACAACACTCAGATTTCATTTTGGTGAAGTACTTCTGAGTACTTTCTTTCGCGCCATTATAATTATTGGCATCTCATGGATGTCTATAATCTGTTTTGAAATTCTTGTTCTATTCTCCTCAGCATTTCATCATTCAAACATTCGTATTCCCGAGTTTCTAGATAAAACAGCATCAAAACTCTTTGTTACACCATCCATCCATGGAATTCATCATCACGCCATAGACCGTGATACAAATTCCAATTATTCAACTATATTCAGTGTCTGGGATAGAATTTTTACCACTCGGAATTCACTAAAATTAAAAACAATCAATACTATCGGTATAGAAGGCGAGAAGGATCAGTCCTTGATTCAGTTGTTGATCCGCCCATTTTTTTTAAAACCCTAATCAGTTTTCCCTGTTAGAGCTACTGAATAAATTTGGATCAACCTCAAATAGTTTAGGGTCCAACCGAGCTCCACGCTGCATATCCATAAGGGAAACTCTCACTTCGATGCCCTGTTGGTCCCGAATCGTCCATTGCCGGAGCTGCATTGGTCGATCCGAAAATAGCAATTGAATTGAACCCAAACTTAAATCATCCTTCATAGTCAATGTCAGTCTTAATGTCCCCGGTCCACTTTTAATATCCTTTATTTCGTACCATGCCTGCAGGTCAACATCTTTCTCTATTAAAACTCTTAATGGTGTTTGTCTGATCGGAAAATGACTTATTTGTTCCAAATTTTTTTCTACATAAATTACATAACTTCCATCAGAAACCAACAAAACAGGCGACGGTTCATCATACTGAACGCGCATTTTCCCCGGCCGATCTAGGAATAAAACCCCGCCAGAGCGTTCCCCCGTGCTAGCCGTCTGCAAAAAAATTGACTTTAAAGTTGTGATTGAGTTTAGATAATTCTCTATTTTGCTAATATTATCTAGATCATCCTGTGTTAGATCAGCGCCTCTAGCTAAATTTGAACCATAACTAACGTTAAATAGTACCATTACGATAAAAAGGTTTTTCAGCATAGCAACGACCCTCATTATCATTATAAATACATATAAAAATTAGGTTTCCGAATGGTCTGACACCAGTACTTCCCTCTTACCTACATGATTAGCAGAGCTTACAACGCCATCAGCTTCCATTCGCTCTATAATTGTTGCGGCTCTATTATAGCCGATCTTGAGGTGTCTTTGGATGAAGCTAGTCGATGCCTTTCTCTCTTTAGATACAATTGCTATCGCCTGGTCATAAAGCTCGTCACCACTATCTCCGGTCTTATCACCAGCTCCCAAACCATAGGTCGCCAGTGGATCTCCAACTTCGTCTTCCTCCGTTATAGACTCGTTAAACTCTGGTTCACCTTGTGCACGAAGGTGCAAAACTACATCCTCTACTTCTCCATCTGATACAAACGGGCCATGAACACGTGTAACACGGCCACCACCTGCCATATGCAACATATCACCTTGTCCTAGCAACTGCTCAGCTCCTTGCTCTCCAAGAATTGTACGGCTATCAATTTTTGATGTTACTTGAAAACTAATTCTGGTTGGGAAATTTGCTTTTATGGTGCCAGTTATGACATCCACCGACGGTCTCTGTGTCGCCATGATAACGTGGATACCTGCAGCACGCGCCATTTGAGCTAAGCGTTGTACCGCTCCCTCAATATCCTTCCCGGCAACAAGCATTAGGTCAGCCACCTCGTCAATGACCACCACAATGAAAGGTATTGGTGTTAAATCCAGCGGCTGATCTTCAAAAACAGGCTTACCTGTTTCTGCATCAAAACCAGTCTGAACCCGACGTTTTAAAACTTCACCTTTTCTACGCGCATCAGCTAAACGTGCATTATATCCTTCTATATTTCGCACCCCTAGTTTAGACATTGCACGATACCTGCTTTCCATTTCGCGTACAGTCCACTTCAAGGCAACTACTGCTTTTTTGGGATCTGTTACCACGGGGCTGAGGAGATGGGGAATATTATCGTAGATCGATAGTTCAAGCATTTTTGGATCAATCATTATCATTCTACATTGTTCGGGCGACAATTTATACAACAATGACAAGATCATAGTATTAACTGCGACCGATTTTCCCGAACCTGTTGTGCCTGCAATTAATAGGTGTGGCATTTTCGCCAAATCAACTACGACTGGCGCGCCTCCTATATCTTTTCCAAGAGCAATTGGTAACTTTGCGTTGGTGCCAGAATATTCATCAGCCTCAAAAAGCTGTCGAAGAAATACCATTTCTCTTCGAGCGTTGGGAAGCTCAATGCCGATCACATTTCGACCAGGAACCACAGCTACGCGCACCGAGACTGCGCTCATAGAACGAGCTATATCGTCTGCCAAACCTATAACTCTTGATGATTTTGTGCCTGGAGCTGGCTCTAATTCATATAAAGTCACAACTGGGCCCGTCCTTACTTCAACTATTTCTCCCTTCACTCCAAAATCCTGCAAGACTGTCTCTAGCATACGAGCATTAGCTTCCAGAGTTTGCCTATCCGGGGTACTATTTATTATTTCTTTTTTATAAGCCAATAAGCTTAATTGCGGTAAAGCGTATTCACCGGTAAGTTGAAGGTTCAAATTTTCTTGGACTTTTTTAATCCCCGCTTTCCTTGATCCTTTATCTCGTTTCAACGTCGTAGAGACTAATCCTCTCCCACTAAATTCAGTCGTACTTTCGAGATCTGTAGCAACCTTCTGTTGGTCAGATCTGTTAATAGTAGATTGCTTTTGCGCAACAACTGGCTCCATTCGCGGCCCTGCATTGTCACGGTTATTATTTGCAAATTTTGCAGTTAGTTTCAGACCCGATCCCATCATCCTTAGTCCAAATAGGCTGAGCCTGCCAGTTAATATTAGTAGTAATTTTAAATGCCTAAAAATACCACGGATTATTTTGGTCCACTCTCCCCATCCAGCACCTAAGCACCAAAGTAGTGTAATTGTACTTGTGAATGCTAATAAATGACCCAAAATATCGCTAGTAATACTCAAAGGTTCCACGAGTAAAAAAATTTGATCAAATACTATTGGACCTAGTGTTCCGCCAAGTCCTGAACTTATTGGCCAAAAATCTGGGGCGGAAATTCTCGCAACAGAGCTTGAAAAAAGAATTACGCCGATAGTCAAGAATACAAGTCGCAAAAATGGCTTTTCGATGGAACTATGGGTCAATAGGCGAATCCCCCAAAAAGAAGGGACAATAACTAGAAGAAAATTGGCTATACCTATCATTTGGATCAATAAGTCTGAGATTATTGCTCCGGGTAAACCCGCGATATTGATAACCGTTGCAGTATTTGCCGAGTTCCAAGACGCATCGGAAGCGTTATAAGTAAAAAAGGCCACCGACAAAAAAGCCATAAATGTAAGTAAGACAAGACCCGCCAACTCCTCAACTCGTTTTTTTAAAAAAGAAGTAGGTTGGATTTTTAAATTTAACGATAAATCTTTCTCAATTGAGGCCATGCTACTTCCCTTTTTTTGAACCAGATAACGGCATGAACAGGCTTTTTACCACTTGCTGAAGACCAAACTTAGTCGTAGCGGCATCATAAACTAATGCCAGTCTTAGGTATTCTTTTCCTGGGTTTTCATTTCCCTTACCCGCACGAGCCATTAGCTCCCCAGGTACGGTTTTAATCGCTTTTTCTTGCCACAGTTTTTTTGCGGCTGCAGTTCCATCTCCCACGTTTAACCACAAGAAAAAGCCTGCTTGTGGCACTAGTAGATCATCATATGGCTTGAGAACTTCTTCCGCTATCCTGAAGTTTTTGGCGTAGTAAGATCTGTTCTCTATTACATGTTCGTCATCATTCCAGAGAGCGGTTGAAGCATGAAGAATCGGGAGGGGAAGAGGTGACCCACCAAATGTCACAAATTGTCCATATCGTTTAATAATTTCTTCATCACCAACTAAAAAACCAGACCGAAGCCCAGGGGCACTTGATCTTTTAGATAAAGAATTGAAAGAAATTACATTACTTAGACCTTCACCAAGGTCAGCACATGCCTCTATCCCGCCAACAGGCGGAGCACCCCGGTATATCTCACAATAACATTCGTCTAGTGCCAACACGAAATCATATTTCCTTGCCAAGGTTATAGCATCTTTCAAGTATTTTAGTGATGCTGCACTGCCTTGTGGATTTGACGGTGTGCAAAGGAAAAAAATTACAGTCCGGTTTAACACATCCTCAGATATACTATCTAAATTTGGGAAGAAATTATTCTCTTCTTTTGCTGGCAAATAAATGGGTTCAGCACCTGCCGACATGGCTGCCCCCTGATAAACATGATAAAAAGGGTTTGGCATCAAAACTGCGGAACGAGCGCCGTTCTTTTCTTTTGGTGAGCAAATAAATCCAATCTGATACAAAGGTTCTCGGGTCCCTGGCACCGGAATGATATGTTTATCCGGGTTCACCAATTTTTCTGGTAAATTGTAACGGCGCGTCAACCATCCACCCGCCGCTTGACGAAAATTCTCGTCGCCCATGGGCGGAGGATACCGGTTCCATAGATTAGAATGGCGAGCTATTGTTTCTGAAAGCAAATCCGGTGCTGATTTTTGTGGCTCACCCAAAGAGAATAGAATAGGTCTCTCATTCGACTTTGGTGCTATGCCTGTCAACATATCGTTGAGACGTGCAAAAGTATACTCTCCTAAAGGGGCAGTATCTGGGTTTAGCATTAATCTTTCCGGGTAATAATAAAACTGTATATATTATAGTGGGTTACAGCACATACTTCAAGTCGTTTAGAAGAATAGGAAAAATTTGACCTACTCTGACCGTATTTTTAGGCGAGGAGCAAAAAAGGCTCGAGTGACCCCGAGCCTTTCATGCGACAGTATAGAGAACCATTACTAACCAAATAGAAGTTAGATGGCTGTATGGTTATTAATTGAATTCGGGATATGCCTCCATCCCACATTCCGACTTATCCAAACCTGCGAGCTCCTCCTCTTCTGTAGGACGCAAGCCAATTGTAAGTTTTATCACGAACCAGACAGTTGCACTGGTGACAATTGTAAATAGACCTATCGATACTATTCCAATTAATTGGGTTGCTAACGATGCGTCACTGTTGCTCAATACCACAGCAATCGTTCCCCATATTCCACATAAAAGGTGAACGGGAATAGCCCCAACAACATCATCAATCTTTAGTTTATCGAGTAATGGCACTGCTAAGACGACTATGATTCCACCTATCCCACCAATAAATATTGCCAATCCTGGTGATGGCGCCAAAGGTTCGGCGGTCACTGCCACTAACCCACCAAGAGCCCCATTCAACGCCATGGTTAAGTCAAGTTTTTTATATAATATTTGATTTAAGACTATAGCTGCAATAACACCTCCAGCCGCAGATAGGTTTGTATTGATATAAATGGACGAGATAGCAACCGCGTCCGCTGCAGAACCCATAGCAAGTTGCGATCCACCATTGAAACCGAACCAACCCAACCACAGGATAAAGGTTCCCAATGTAGCTAACGGCAGGTTCGCGCCTGGCATTGGGGTCACCTGCCCATCGTTGCCGTATTTTCCTTTCCTAGCACCTATGATCAATGCACCTGCGAGTGCAGCCCATCCTCCAACGGAGTGAACAATAGTAGATCCGGCAAAATCTGAAAAACCCATTTCAGACAACCAACCGCCACCCCAAGTCCACGAACCTTGAATTGGATAGATAATAGCAGTCAGGATTACAATAAAGATAAAAAATGAAAATATTTTAACTCGTTCTGCAACCGTCCCTGAGACGATTGAACCAGCAGCCGCAACAAAAACCATCTGGAAAAACCAATCGGACCCCGCTGCATACACATTACCGTCATCCGCTTTGAAGCCGTCTGCTGTTACTGCGGGATCAGAAGCCGCCCAGGGGCTAAACGATCCAATCCACCCGCCATCGACACCCGAATACATCAAATTATACCCAACGAGCCAATACATAATCCCAGCTATCGAATAAAGACCTATGTTTTTTGAGCATTGTATTGTCGTGTTTTTTGATCGTACTAAACCAGCCTCAAGCATGCAGAAACCGGCTGCCATCCACATCACAAGAAATCCATGCATCAAAAAAGATAGTGTATTGAAGATAAAAGCTGTCTCAGCTGATACCGCCGCAGACGCGGAAGCAGTGATTGCGACGGTTGATACACCCGCTGTTAAACAAAAAAGCGTGTAAAGCCATGTTTTTTTCATTTTTCCATTCTCCTTATAGTGCATCAGCACCGGTGTCACCGGTTCGGATGCGGACCGCTGTCTGCAAATCCACCACAAATATCTTTCCATCCCCAATTTGGCCCGTATTGGCTGACTTCTGTATCGTTTCAACGACCTGCTCCAGAATCTCATCCGTCACCGCAACTTCAATTTTTATTTTGGGTAGGAAATTAACCGCATATTCAGCCCCACGATATATCTCTGTCTGTCCTTTTTGACGTCCAAATCCTTTAACTTCACTCACTGTGAGCCCCTCAATCCCCAGCCCCGTTAGTGCATCGCGAACTTCATCCAACTTGAAGGGCTTAATGATCGCCATAACAAGTTTCATATTTTGCTCCTTTTTATTTCTCAGGACACAAACGTAATACCGCATAGCTAAAGAGATTTTTCGGTCTCCATTGAAGCAATACCAAGTTGGCCCTAGTTTTAGATAACAGAAAGTCTGCTAACCAATCCTCTTAATCAATAAATGTGCCATGACTAGATTTCTCAATAAATCACATGAAAACAATGAGTTAGGAAGACCCCATGTTGAATATTAGAATTTCTCCCATAGAATATGCTCAAAAAATGGGCAGAAAATTTAAAATGTATATTTCTTAGGCATTTTATTTTATCTTTAAACTCTCGCTTTTATGATAAGCCTTTACAGGCAAATAGATCGGATTCAACAGACGAAAAAGTAGCTTAATTCATGAGTAAAAAACTAAGTTTCGATTGCATTGTCATTGGTGGAGGCCTCTCCGGGCTTACAACTTCTTTAGTTTTATCAAAAATAGGGCTGTCAGTGGCCATTATTGATAAGACTTCACTAAAAATGGCGAAAAAGAACGAGGGCGATCAGAGAACCACGGCCGTATCCGCTAGCGGGAAAAAAGTCTTTGAGGCCCTAGATGTTTGGGACATTTTAAAAAAAGGTGCTGAACCAATACTTAATATTGTCGTCTCCGAAAAAGGCAAAAACGGGCACTTAAATTTTGATCATCAAACTGTTGGCACCGAGCCTATGGGACACATTCTAAATAATATAGAATTAAAGAATTCTCTTATCTCCAGCATAAGAAGCCAAAAAAACATCCAATTATTTCCATTCAAGTCTTTAAACAATTTTTTTCCCGAAACTGGCGCCGTAACTATCGATTTGAACGATGGATCAAGTTATGAGGCAGCACTTTTGGTTGCGGCTGATGGACGAAATAGCGACGGTCGTAGGATTGCAAAGATAAAAAGTACAAATATCGATTATAATCAATCAAGTATAGTTTTTACGGTCGGTCACGAAAAGCCCCACAGAGGGACCGCTTACGAACAATTTACAACAGGCGGACCTATTGCATCCCTGCCAATGAGAGGGAATAAATCATCAGTGGTTTGGAGTGAAGACACAGAGGTGGTCGCGTCACTCATGCAACTTGACGATAAAGATTTCGCAGCTGCGGCTAGCTACAGATTAAATGATTGCTTGGGAAAAATGAATATAATTGGGCAACGCAAAGTCTTTCCTCTAAAGCTAAATTACGCTGACACAATCATCGCAAATCGTTTCGCTATGGTAGGTGATGCAGCCCACGGACTACATCCCATTGCCGGACAAGGCTTTAACCTTGGATTAAGAGATATAGCCAATCTCACAGAAGAAATCTCCAACGCTAGGCGACTAGGTCTCGATATAGGAAGTTTTGAAACGCTTCGCTCTTATCAAGCCGCCCGGCGTTTCGATAATTTTTCTCTTGTTGCAGCTACAGACGGGCTGAACCGGCTTTTCACTGATAACAACAAAATCGTTCGTTTTATTCGGGGTTCTGGGCTTGATGCCATCAATACGATGAACCCGATAAAAAATCTTTTTATGCGACTCGCCATGGGTGAAGTGGGGTCTCTCCCACATCTACTAAAAGGCCAGTTGCCATAGACTCATGGTTCCCGACTGAGGCCTAGCTCGTCCAGTCGCGCTATATAGCTGTCCAGAAGATCTTCTTGATTAGCACCTAAATCATATAAATATTCCCATGAGAATATGCCGGTATCATGGAGATCGTCAAAACTGATTTTGATAGCATAGTTACCAACGGGCTCAACATTCAATATGTTAACATGTCTTCGGCCTGCAGGCGTTACTTTTTGCCCTGATCCGTGTCCTTGTATCTCTGCCGAAGGACTTTCAACTCTCAATAGTTCGGCAGCTATCGCAAACGACGCGCCATCATCAAAATCTACTTCCAATATTTTTTCTTTTGACATGACCCTAATTTCCAACGGCCAGGCTTTTGCTGCAAAACGAGTCATCTTAATTCCCTAGCAACATTTAATCCGAATTTATATTGCGAGCCTCATCAACTAACATTATCGGCACCCCATGTCTTATAGGATAAGCCAAAGACGCCTGCTCACTAACAAGCTCCTGTGTTTCCCTATTGTATATAAGTGGCGTTTTTGTAAGCGGACACACGAGGATTTCCAGCAATTTTGGATCTATTGTGCGTTCACCCTTGTCAATGCTTGACATCTTTTATTCCATCTCCCTCATGGCTAGCCATCTCCAACAATGAAATCATTGTAGAGGCCCTATCTTCGATTTTTTCTGCAACGAGAAGCGCTTGTTGTTCGGTTGCATTGAACGGACAGATCATAGCTAAAGTGGTTATTAGCTGGACATTATTCATGCGATTTATCGCATCCCAGTCTGCATCAATAGTCTTTTTTTCGAAATAGCCTCTAAGGGCAACCAGCAAACGTTCTTTATCTATATCAAACTTATCACGTTTTACGACATCGGAACGAAATGGCTCCCAGTTCGGCACTACACGTCTATATCCCCTTGTCGAATCAACCTCGTGTTCAACGTCAAACCGACAAATACCGAGTAATGTAACAAGATAACGACCATCATCTGTTTCCGAAAACGCCGTTATTCTACCAGCGCAACCAGTTTTGTAAAGTGGGGGAAATTTCTGTTGGCCTTCGACTTCACTGGTTGGTTGAATAATACCTATTAGCCGCTCCGATCTAAGCGCATCATCAGTCATGGCTAAATAACGTTGTTCAAAAATATTCAATGGAAGTCTACCATAAGGCAACAACAAAACCCCACCCAAAGGAAAGACGGGCAGCGATGCAGGTAGATTATGGAACTCTGTAGAAAATCCTGACCCGGTCAAAAAGTGTTCTCCCTATAATTACGCAGTCGGGTATCAAAAGTGCTATGAAAATAAGATTGATGATAGGCGTTTTCTAGCATCTGATGTCAAAGGGTCCGTTGGTCCAAATATACCAAATAATTTAATTAGCTGTTTTCTCGCAGCTTCCTCATTCCATGCCCTGTTGATTCTTATGCTTTCTAGGAGATGGTTCACCGCCCCCTCATTATCACTGCTACCATATAAAGCCATGGCTAAATTAAAGTGGTTTTCGGGGTTTTTTGGGTCTTTTTCCACTGAGGCACGAAGGTCACCCAAGTCTCCCACCTCTGAACTAGCCTGAGCCAGTTCCATTTGTGCAACAACTGCCTGAATCTCGGAAGTTTTTTTCTGGTCTTCCGATAAATCACCCAATAATTCTTTCGCTTTTTCACTCTCCCCCGAAGCAATGAGGGCCTTACAAAGCCCAGCTATAGCTCGTGTGCTTGTGGCATCATGTTGAAGAATTTGACTAAATAAAGCGCTGGCCTCCTGAAACTCTCCTTGCTCCAACATAGCTTCAGCTGCATCTAGAGCTTCGGCAATTGGAGAATCTCCCGCCTCACCATCTGTTAATTTTTTTACAAACTCGCGTATCTTGCTTTCGGGCAGAGCGCCCGCAAATCCATCTACCGGCTGCCCCCCCTTAAATGCAAAGACCGCAGGGATTGACTGCACCCTCATCTGCTGCGCTATTTCAGGGTTTTGGTCTATATCTATTTTGACGAGTTTTACCAGCCCATTCGATTCTCTCACTACTTTTTCTAAAATAGGGCCAAGCTGTTTGCAAGGTCCGCACCATGGAGCCCAAAAATCAACGATAACAGGCACAGTAGTTGATGCCTCGACAACATCTGCCATAAATGTTGATGTTGTCGCGTCTTTAACAGCATTTTCAACAGAGTTGCCATCGCTTCTAGTAATACCGTTATTTGCCGGTTCCATTTTAATTCCTCCCCGAGTAGACCACTAGTATATGGTCGTTATAATCTTAAGGACAACCCATCCCCACAAGTTTACTCTAAATCAATTATTTTTGGCTGATGTCCACATGATCCGATGTATTTCAGAAGGTCATCTGGACTTATAGATGTCGTTTTTTCATTTGTTATTGGATGGAAATTTAAAAGAGAGGATGACATCATACCCTTATCCAGAATTACATCAACATCCCGATTAACATCATTTATTAATGCAAATGGTGAAACCGCCCCTGGAATTACACCCAAATATTTAAATAGACGTTCGGGGCTACCAAACGAAAGTCGCTGCCCTCCTAGCCTCGAGCCAATCTCTTTTAAATTGACCACGAGATCTTCTCGGCAAACAATCAACCACATCTGACTTTTTTTACCGCGCAAAAAAAGGTTTTTAAGATGATCTCCTGGTATAGGTCCACGGAGAGACTTAGAATCCTCCACTGTAAATAAAGGAGGATGGTCGTAGGTGGTAGCGGCTATTCCCAATTTCTCTAACCGCTTTAAAACATCATCTGTTGATGATGGGACCTTATTCCCCAAAGTGTTTCCATTATCATTTTCACTCATATTTCTTTTTCCATTTTATTTTAAAACCCCGGAATCGTATAATTTGGCAACCTTCTGAAAAAGAAGAAAGAATAATAATATTCTCAATAGAAAATTTAAATTCATATGGAAGTCTTGCAAACTTCTACCCAGTGAGTATTATCCGCGTCTTACTGTGTTTTTTATAGTACCTAAAAAGCGCGGGCGTAGCTCAGTGGTAGAGCATCTCGTTGCCAACGAGAATGTCGTGAGTTCGAATCTCATCGCCCGCTCCACTTCTCCACCTACGACCGGACCGTGCTTTAGAAAAGCATCTTTGTTATGAAACTATATTGAGTGCTTAAATTCTACTACTTCACGGGTTCGAGTTACAAAGCCGTTCCAATGTTTATCAAACTCGGCTATAAGATTCTTAATAGCCTGTGACTCGGTGGCTTCGGTAGCCTCAGCTAGATTTGAAAATTCATAGACAGCTATATGCGTGTTCGGGTCGTCTTTGCACCAGCCGCGTTTTGCCGCTAGGGGACTAAAAGCTTTATGGGCATCGGGCAAATGTTCATTTTGATACCAAATATCAAAATCACCTCTTCTATTGGGATCAACTATAGCGCGAACAATAAGAACGGCAGTCATGTTTTCTTCCTTTTTAACTAATCAAGAAAAAATAATTGTCGCCAAACTATCACCAGTCTTATCGTAGAAATCTACTAAAAAAATATTTAGTTTTTTCCTGCGCTCGACTTTAATACTCTACTAATGCTTGAGAGGAGATTAAAATGAGCCAAGAAAGTTGCAGAAAAACAAAGGGTCGGAAAACTCTTTATAGTTCGGTAGTTGATACAATAGGGAACACTCCATGTATAAGGATCAACCGGTTAGCGCCCGATGGTATTAATCTTTACGTCAAGGCAGAGTTTTTTAATCCCGCTGGATCCGTTAAAGATCGCTTAGCAATCAGTATCATTGAGGAAGCCGAATTACGTGGAGCGCTGAAACCTGGACAAACTGTTGTTGAGGCGACAAGCGGTAATACTGGTATTGGCCTCGCCATGGTTTGTGCGGCCAAAGGATATCCTTTGGTTGTAACAATGGCTGATAGTTTTTCCATTGAACGCAGAAAATTAATGCGGTTCCTCGGTGCCAAGGTTGTATTAACCCCGCGAGCTGAAAAAGGCTTTGGCATGTATAATAAAGCCAAGGAATTGGCCGACGCTAACGGCTGGTTTTTAGCAAGCCAATTTGAGACACCTGATAACGCAAAAATTCATGAAAACACTACCGCTCAGGAAATTCTATCTGACTTCAAGAATAGTACTCTTGATTATTTCGTCAGCGGGTATGGAACAGGAGGCACTATCACCGGAGTAGCGCGCATATTACGAACCCAAAAACCCAATACAAAAATAATTTTGACAGAGCCAGTAGGAGCAGAGATCATTGGAAGTGGCAGCACACAAGACAGAAACGATCAGGGAATGCCTCTACACAGTCACCCAGCATGGTCACCTCATTTGATACAGGGATGGACCCCAGATTTCATACCACTGGTGCTTCAGGAGACGATAGATAATAATTTCTACGATGATTTGATACCGGTTTCGGGTGAAAAGGGGATAGAATGGTCAAAAAAACTTGCACAGTCAGAAGGTATATTCACAGGAATATCGGGAGGCTCTTCTTTCGCTGTCGCGATTCAAGTAGCAGAAACAGCCCCGCCAGGTGCGACGATTCTCTGCATGTTACCTGACACCGGCGAACGCTATCTTTCATCTCCATTATTTGAGGGAATCGAAGAAGACATGTCTCCAGAAGAAATTGGTCTTTCAAAGTCAACTCCAGGCTATCAAATGTCCACCACGTAATTAAGATTTGATTGAGTAATAAACAAATCAATCCTCCTGGTATTTCTTATCCGGATAATTTGGAGCCTATAGTGCATGGCTCCGGAAAATGCTGTTATATAAGGGCGTTATTGTTCTATAACTTTTCATGTCCTTTAAGAAAGGTAGCAATAAATGTCCTCTTTTGATGTCGTTATTGTTGGTGCCGGAAACGCGGCCCTTACAGCAGCCCTTGCAGCTCGCGAAAATGGAGCGACAGTTTTAATACTTGAAAAAGCTCCCGAACATGAGAAGGGCGGAAATTCCTACTTCACCGCCGGTGGGTTCCGGTTCTGTTATGATAACATAGACGATGTAGCAACGGATGTTTTAACAGACCTTTCAGAAGCTGAGCAACGACAAATCGTCCTCCCAAATCATGACCGCAACGTTTTCTATGATACACTTATGAAAGTCACCCGGCATCAAGCAAATGAAGATATGGCTTGGCGATTAATTGATAATTCGCGTCCTACGATGGTCTGGCTGAGGCAACATGGTATTCGTTTCATACCAATGTTTGGACGCCAATCGTTTCTGGTTGACGGGAAGCATCATTTTTATGGCGGCGTTAATATAGAAGCTGTTGGCGGTGGGGCTGGTCTCGTGGAAGCGGAGCTGCAAAGAGTTCGCCAACTTGGTTGTGAAATTAGATACAATACAGCTGCAACTCGATTAATTCAGGATAACGATCGCCGAATAACTGGACTGGAAATCAGTGGTCCGGATGGTTACGAGAGAATAAGTGCGCGCGCAATAGTTCTTGCATGCGGCGGATTTGAGTCAAACCCGGAAATGCGTGCTCGTTATTTGGGCCCAGGCTGGGATTTAGCTAGAGTCCGAGGAACTCGACACAACATGGGAGATGGAATTAAAATGGCGATAGATATTGGGGCCCGTGCCTACGGGAACTGGTCAGGATGCCATTCAGTTGGTTGGGATATTTCATCTCCAGAGTATGGCGACTATGAGGTTTTAGATAATTTTCAAAAACATTCTTATCCGTGGGGTATAATGGTCAATACCGACGGGAAACGCTTCGTGGATGAAGGAGAAGACCTTCGTAACCATACCTATGTAAGATTTGGACGAGAGATTATGAACCAACCCAATAGGACCGCAATACAAATATTCGATCAAAAAACAATTCCGTTGTTACGCGACGAATATCGTATCCGACAGGTGACAAAAGTGGTCTCAGATAGCATAGAGGGTCTAGCGCGCGAACTGGAGATAAGTGAAACTGCACTAAAAGAAACGGTCAATGAATTCAATGCTGCCTGCGTTCCAGGCAATTTCAATCCATCAATCTTAGATGGCGTGACCACAGAGGGCCTTTCACCAAATAAGACGAATTGGGCACTACCCATAAATGAAGGGCCCTTTGAAGCCTATGTGACAACCACTGGAGTAACATTCACCTTTGGCGGTCTCAAGATTGATGAGAAAGGCACAGTGCAGGATAGTAGTGATAGATCAATACCGGGCCTATTTGCAGCAGGCGAACTGGTCGGGGGATTATTTTATGAGAATTATCCAGGCGGGAGCGGATTGATGGCTGGCGCGGTCTATGGAAAAATCGCCGGTGAAAACGCAGCCGGACATGCCATAAGCAATTCTTCAACCTGAGTCTGCGGATAAGAGTTTTACTCCATGGTTTTGAATAAATTAAAAGATCGAGTCAACGGAAACAAGTCCCTTACGGAAAGAGGCAAATGGGTCAATCTAAGCTTTACCTTTGGTGTTGATAATGATGATTATCTTATCAGTATAAAGAATGGAAAGATTATTCAAATTCAAAAGCGGAATTTAGCAACCGAATCAGGAATATTTGCAATCCGTGCGGCAAAATCTACTTGGAAAGAGCATTGGCGCTGTATTCCCAAGCGCGACTTTCATGATATTTGGAGCATGTTGCCAAAACAGTTAATAAGATTGGACGGGGACCTTTTACCTCTCATTCAAAACCTCCAGTTTTTTAAGGACTTAATAGCGAGTCTCAGAGACGGTAAGGATTAATTATGCCGAATTTCGAACCAATTGTTGGTCGTTACTTCACTATCTATGTGGATGGCCAACCATGCCGAATTTACGTTGAAGAAGCAGGAGATGGTATCCCATTGGTTTGTCTCCATACGGCTGGCTCTGACGCGCGACAATATCGCCACTTGCTATGCGATGAGACTATCACCAAGAATTTCCGTGTGATCGCGTTTGATATGCCTTGGCATGGAAAATCAAATCCTCCGCCGGGGTTTAGAGATAATGAATACCGACTTACAACTGAGCTGTATAAAGAAACGGTGATGACATTTTGTAATGCCTACGATTTGGTAAACCCAGTAATAATGGGGTGCTCCATGGGTGGAAGACTGACATTGCATCTTGCTCTTGAACAAGCAGAATATTTTCGATGTGTAATCGCCCTGGAAGGTGCCGATAAGCTGGAGCCTTATTATGATCTCAGCTGGCTGCACAGACCAGATGTTCATGGTGGCGAAGTCTGTGCAGCATTTGTATCTGCCCAGATTGCCCCGCAAAGCCCAGACGAATACCGTTGGGAAACACTGTGGCATTATATGCAGGGGGGTCCTGGCATATTCAAAGGTGATCTTTACTTTTATTGGCACGATGGGGACTTTGACGACCGATCACCGAGGATTAATACAAAAAATTGCCCTGTCTATTTGCTATCAGGAGAGTATGACTCCTCTTGCACCCCTGAACGTACCATCGATACTGCAGAGCGGATAACAGGGGCAAAGACCACGATAATGGAAGGAATGGGCCATTTTCCGATGTCAGAGAATCCAGAACTTTTCAAAAAATTTATTTACCCCGTTTTAGAAGAAATACGAGGCGCGTAAGCAGAAGAGTTCACCATGAGCGAGACTAATCAAAAAGTAAAAAGTTATTCTTTGATTAACAAGCGCTCAAGGTCAACCTAACTTGTTTTATGCGGATGACATAACGTGTACTTTACGATCTGCTAATAGATCTTTATTCTTTTCCGCATAAGCTTTCATATGAGGCGCTGCAGCATGAGCCTTTAAGTGATCTAAACTTTCCCATTTTTCCACCACCACGAATGTATCGGGGCCATAAGCAGAGGCGAACGAAGAGGCATCAGCACAATCAATTACAGCACCATACTCTACACATCCCTCCTCAGCGTGCACTGCGGGCACATTCGCATTAAAATTAGCTAAGACTTCCGCTCTCTTACCTGGTTTAGCAGTAATTACTGCCAGTACGTGCACCATAGACATCTATTGCTCCATGTTTAGTTTTAAAGTGGATAGATACTACGACGTTATGATGCAGTGATGCGAATAAAAATTTAAATAACCATTCTAAGTTGGCTTATATTTTTATCCTTAGGCCTACATATGGGCACTTGTGCTATCCAAGTTCATCATATACCGGCCAACTGTTTCAAAATGACTATGTCTCGCCTGCATTTGTTGAGATACTCCGTGCATATCTCTGAAACGCCTCTCAAACGGTGCATTTTCAAAAATGGCCGAAGATCCGGCTAGCTTATAGACTTGCTGCACCACCTCTGTCGCCTGGTTGATAGCATAGGTGGTGGCTAGGCGTATTTCTGCTCTATCGCTTGGTTGCAACTCACGCGTTTGAAATACCGTTTTTGACACCCTTTCAAGAATACTTTGTTGGTATGCTCGTGCCGACCCCAACTGGGCTTCTAATTGCGCGATCTGAGTTTGAAAAACTGGGCTCTCTCTCATAGAAGATCTAGCCGATCGTTGGGTTTTCGTTCTTGCTATATCTATAAGATCATCAACAGCTCCCCTAGCTATTCCCAAGGCAACCCCGGAAAAACAAGATGCATACACTAAAGTCGTTGGAAATATATAAAGTGGCGCATTACTTCGGCACTCATCTTGGTTCTCGCGATCCAAAGTTAATTCTTCTGGCACAAAAAGCTCTTTGACAGTATAGCTTTCGCTCCTCGTGCCCTTTAAACCAATAACGTGCCAATCATCGTGCAGGGCGGCCGATGATTTTGGAAACAAAGCAGTGCGATCCGCCTGCGCGCCATTAGCTTTTAAAATAGGTGCGTCGTTGGCGTCAAAAACAAAACTATGACCACCTAGCCACGTCGCATGACCACTACCACTTGCGAACTGCCACGTTCCCGTAATTTTATAGCCACCATCGCACTTAACGGCTTTTCCCGCTATCCCAGCCCCCCATGCTAAAACCGAGTCTTTGGGACCAAAAACTTTTTTTGCTGTCTTAGGTTCCAAAAAAGCAGCGGACATTGCACACCCAGAACCCTGACCAAAGCACCATCCAACGCTAGCGTCCGCTTTTGCAAGAACCTCCGCCACTTGTGAAAGTTGATGGGGACTTAATTCGCCCCCATTGATTTCCCGTGGCAGCGATAATCGAAATAATCCGACCTCATGTAATTCATTCAAAAGTGTCTCTGTCAAACAGCGTTGCTCATCAATATCTTGATGCGAAGCCTTTATACTTGAAGTGATCGATTTTATATCCGAAAACCATTTCTCAAAAGAAACAGTTTCATTAGAGGCAAGTTGTTTAGACACTGTTGCGAACATATCACTTCTCATCCTTCGTGAAAGGTCCACCTGCTTCACACCATGCGTTTAACCCTCCTTTTATGTGAGCTGCATTCTCTAATCCCATTTTAGTGACAGTTTGAACCGTTAGAGCGGACCGCCAATCCGCGGCACAATGGAATAGAAATCGTTTCTTTTCGTTGAAAACATCCTTGAAATATGGACTCTCAGGGTCCACCCAAAATTCGATCATTCCTCGGGGACAATGAAAACTGCCCGGAATATAGCCATTCCTTTTCCGCTCCCTAACGTCACGAATGTCTATAACAAGGCAATCTGGGTCCTGAGCCTGTTCTATCGCGTCAACTGTATCAACTTCTTCGATCTCCGCCCGTGCTTGTTCTACCATCTCAAAAACACCGAGTTTTATATCAACCATTAAAATGCTCCTAACCCGATAATATTAAGCCATAAATTCGGTCCGACACCATATAAAAAACTATTTATGGAAAATCGAATTAAATCGAGTATAAAAACCTCTCATTATGGCTTGATAACGTTACTGGGACCGAAATGGAAAATAAAGAGGAAAATAAAAAAACAAAAAAGGCTAAACCTCCTCTATGGTTCCAATGGGCAATTTCCCAACAATCATCTTCGCATTTGGTTGATGTAGGCAACTGCCCAATACACTATTTACTTTGGGGAACACCATCTACCACACAAAAACAGGGAGGCCTTCTATTTGTTCATGGAGGCGGGGGACATTCCCACTGGTGGAGTTTCCTGGCCCCATTTTTCAGTAAAGATTTTGAAGTGGCTGCACTTGACTTATCCGGTATGGGTGAGAGTGGTCACAGAGCGGAGTATAGCGCTGAAATTCGATCTGAAGAGCTGCTAAAAGTCATTGAAGACGCAAATCTTGGAGAGAATGTCTTTGTGATTGGACACAGTTTTGGGGGATTAACAGCTACTAAATTTGCACAAAAGTATGGTAAATCGATAAGCGGACTAATTCTTGCCGACTCGCCCATTCGTCCTCCCGAAATAAACTCTAAGAGAAAAGTGCGCCGAATGGGCAATAAGAAACACTACGCCGATTACAAAACCGCATTGGACCGCTTTAGATTGATGCCTGAACAGGATTGTGAAAACGACTTTTTGGTACAACACATAGGGCACCATTCAATTAAAGAGGAAAAAGAAGGATGGACCTGGAAGTTTGATGGTAAGGCAATGCATAATCGGAGGTTTACAGAGCCATATCACACTTATCTAGAGGAAATCTCATGCAAAACTGCGTTAGTTTATGGCGATGAAAGTTCGCTGCTAGACATAACAACAGTGGATTATATGACAGGTCTTATGAAGAAAGGATCACCAATAGTTGGAATTCCTGAAGCTAAACATCATTTATTCTTGGATCAGCCAATAGCCTTCATAGCTGTAATACGGTCAATTTTACATCAGTGGAACAATAAACTCTTTTAGATTGGCATTTGCATAATATAAATCTTTAATCCCTCTAAATATAGAAACGGTCCTTTTTGTTAAGCGATACAACCCTTACTCCACAGGAAAGAAAAAAGAAAAAAGGGCTATAATCAGCTGGTGCCTTTTTGATTGGGCGAATTCTCCGCATCCAACCGTAATAATAACCTTCTTGTTGTCTGCATATTTTTCAAAGGCTGTTGTTCGTGACGAAATTCATGGCACTTTTTTGTGGGGCCACGCTTTAGCAATCTCTGGTGTTGTGGTTGCTATTCTCTCACCTTTTCTCGGAGCTATAGCGGAACAAACGGGTCATTTAAAAAAATGGATTTTATGTTTCAGCGTCTTGGCCATTAGTGCAACTTTAACACTGTGGTTTGTGACTCCTTCCCAAGATGCCATTCCGCTTGCTCTGATAGCCGTATCTATTGGCGTTATAAGTTTTGAATTCACAAATCTTTTTTACAACGCAACGCTAATTTCTGTATCTCCAGCCCATCTAGTTGGACGCATAAGCGGTTGGGGATGGGGCACCGGTTATATTGGCGCTATTATCTGCCTTACCTTATGTCTATTTGGCCTAGTCCAGAACCCACCGCAGTTTTTACGGCTAGATACGCAGCTGGCCGAGCATATTCGGGCCACATCAATTATAGTGGGAATATGGTGGATTATTTTTGGGTGGCCTTTCTTTATTTTTTGTCCTGATACGGAACGAAAGACAAGTCTCATTCACTCCCTCAAACCAGGCTTCAAAAATGTTAAAAACACTTTACAGGAATTGAAGCACTACCCATCAATCTGGATTTTTTTACTCGCCCGAATGGTCTACGCTGACGGATTATTGATCTTATTTCAATTTGGGGGGATATACGCAGCGGGCACGTTTGGTTTAGATTTCAGCGAGATGCTCGTTTTCGGAATTTTCATGAATATTTCGGCTGGATTTGGAGCTTTTATATTTGGGTGGATCGATGACAGATTTGGCTCAAAAATCACCGTGATAACCTCCCTCTTAGGGCTGATTATCTTTGGTAGTGCTATATTGATAGCCACAAATATTATATTATTCTGGTCGGCGGGGTTGACTTTGAGTTTTTTCATTGGACCGACGCAAGCCTCCAGCAGAACACTACTCAGCAGGATTACCCCCCCTTCTATGCAAATAAAAATGTACGGACTATATTCCATGTCAGGAAAATGTACGAGTTTTTTAGGCCCAATGCTATTTAGTTGGGCGACCCTATTATTTGAGAGTCAAAGAGCCGGCATGGCTGTAGCAATCATCTTTTGGATTATAGGTCTAGTGGTTTTATTTTTCGTACGTGAGGGCTATTCAAGCCGCGAGCTCAGCCCGAACCATCTGTCTAAATAAATCTATTGAAACAGGGTTACCTTTTCTATCCACATGCCAAAAAGTCCAACCATTGCAAGCTTGGGCTCCCTGAACAGCGGCGCCCACAGAGTGAATTGACCCTCTAGCTTCATTTGAGATAAGCATGCCATCTGCACGCACTTTGGCATGCCAACGCCTTCGGGCATCGAACATTAATTCACCGGGTTCAATTAAACCTCGATCTAGCAAACTGCCAAACGGGACACGGGGTTCATGCCTTTTACTATCTATTTGCAATACTTCTGGATCTGCCAGCGTGTTAACTCCCTTCAGCCGTTTTTGTGATAAAATAGCGTAGGCTTTATCTTGTTCTATCCCAATGTATTTTCGTCCAAAGCGTTTAGCCACAGCGGCCGTAGTTCCAGAACCCGAAAAAGGGTCCAGCACGATATCGTTCGGTTTGGACGTCGCCAGAATAACACGAGATAAAAGGCTTTCTGGCTTTTGCGTTGGATGTGCCTTTTGCCCCTCTATTTTCAACCTCTCTGAGCCAGTACATAGTGGCAACAACCAGTCACTTCGCATTTGAAGGCCTTCATTTAGAGATTTCATCGAATCATAATTGAAGGTGTATTGTTTTGCCTCAGGACCTTTTGCACACCAGATCATTGTTTCATGAGCATTAGTAAATCGGCGGCCTCTGAAGTTAGGCATTGGGTTAGTTTTGCGCCAAATTACATCGTTCAGGATCCAAAACCCAATATCCTGTAGCGTTGCTCCCACTCTAAATATATTATGGTATGACCCAATGACCCATAAAGAGCCTGACGACTTTAACACCCTATAACAGGCTTTAAGCCAATCCTTCGTAAAATTATCATAGGCTGCAAAACTCTCGAACTGATCCCACTGTTGGGTGACACCATCAACTTTCGAGTTATTAGGGCGCAGGAGTTCTCCTGACAATTGTAAATTATACGGTGGATCGGCAAATATCAAATCAACGGAGTCCGGGGGTAAACTATTCAACGTGCTGACACAGTCGCCAAGGACGATCTTTCCCTCTCCCAAGTTCTCAATGTCCAACATTCTATAAAACCTATAGTTTAAATTAGGAGGCCATAATCACTTAACACCCTATTAAGGTCAATGGGGTTAAGAAAAAAATTGTTTAGAGTCAATGAGTTAGTCGATTTTATACTAGATGTAGTACCAGAAATTATTAAAGATCAATAGCTTGTTTTTAGAGTTTCCAAAACCGGGCGGAAACTTTGGCGATGCTGTTCAGTCGGTCCAAATTTTTTCAGGGCATCTAAATGCTGTTGCGTCCCGTAACCCATGTTTTTTTCCCAGCCATACTCTGGATGTAGAGAAGCCATCCTGAGCATAAAATCATCTCGGGTCGTTTTTGCAACAATAGATGCGGCAGCAATAGAGATCGATTTGGTATCACCTTTTACAATCGCGTAACCTGGGCATTTTAAATTTGGAAGCCGATTACCGTCGACCAAGACGGCATCCAAGGGTCGGTCTAACTTTGTTTGAACCTCCTCAATAGCCCGTTCCATTGCCAGCATAGATGCCCATAAAATGTTCAATTTATCAATTTCGTTTCTATCCGCAAAGCCAGTACCAGTTATTGCTATCTTACGAATCAATGTTAGGGCCACATTACGATTTTTATGTGATAAGCGTTTTGAGTCGTCTATCGTACAAAGTATGCTGTCCGAGCACAAAGAACGGTTAATAATTACAGCTGACGCCACAACTGGTCCAGCTAATGGACCTCTACCAACCTCATCAACGCCGGCTATCAAGGCATCACTGGGTAACGATAGCCCATCCTCTAAAATGAAAGTAGGCAATAGCCTCACCCCTCTTGGTCTGATTTTGTTTGAGGAATATTTTTCTCTAGTTTGTGATCAGAAAAGAATTGACGTGATTTTCGTTGATTGTTTTCATCTTTCTTTTTTTCACTTCTTATTCGGCCAAACTTAAACCTATTCATTTGCGCCTCTTCTTCTAGAGCACTTTTTTTCCTTCGCTTGCGCTCTCTTCTTAAGTTTATGATTTTTCTGTTCATTTTTAAATCAGTGCTAACCTGTTTTTGCCAATCCATTCCGATCGAACCAAGTTTATTGTTCTCAAATCAACGAAAGAAGCTAATCTCTTTGCTATATGATTTTGTATTTGGCCCCTCAAACCTGCCTCTATCTCACCTGACCCTTGTTTCCTTGCGGCCCATTTACAACTCCAGGTCGTAGACCTTATCCATGCTAGGCGTCTCATAGGCATTAACCAGGGCCTAATCTCATTCTCTAAGTTTACAGGCAAGAAATCCAAATAAGCTTGATAAAAATTGATTATATCATTTCGGGAAAGCTCCACTTGAATGTCAAAATCCCACAATGTTGACGTGAGTATCGTCGCATGCCCCAAATCGATTGCCGGCGACCCGTAAAGCGCCTTTTCCAAATCGACAAATAATACCTTCCCAGACGCATCTACCAAAAAATTACCGGGATGAGTGTCTGTTAAACAAAGGCGAGGGGGCGGATGTAAGTTAGAATTTTGATTGGCGAAATCGCCCGCCCATTCCACTTCCTCTCTCAAGATTTTTTGAACCTCGGGGTCACTAGTAGCCTCGCTAATAAATTTTGACTGTTCATTTATGGTTTTAACAACCCCGCGAATTGGATCAATGTGGTATATGAGCTCGGAGTGATCTGGTGTTTCTGGCGTCTGCAATGAATGAACTCTCGCGAAACACTCCGCCATGCCATTCAAATCGCTCGGCAAAACAATATTTTTTCCTTTTATGTGTTCTACAACTAGCGCGCCCATGGGCAAATTAGCAGAAGGTTCAACCACTAGTATCAACTTTGGCGTATGATTACTTGGTGAGGCCGCGGAAAAGCAAGCCGCCTGGTATTTTAGATTTTCCCTAGGTTCCAGACCAAATTGGCTCAACCTTGGAATCCGGACTACCATTTGATAATCGCTATGATTGTCTGATTTTAAGAGAACATGATCATGAACGAGTCCTTTTGTCGTCACAACGTTGAGGTCATCTTTTTCTAAATAAGAAAATACAGCGTACTTAGAGAGCGCTTTGTGAAGGGACTCTATTTGTGCTTCATTATTCATATTAATAGCAAAGCACAATAAAAAAATTAGTGCCAGACTGTTATTGAAGCTTTGTAGAGAAACGATGTATTCTAAGAAAAACCAAAGTATTAACACAAACGCAAAATTAGAAAAGCTAGGAAAACGGCTATAAAACACCCGTCACCCATAAGTCAAAAGAAAGCGGGAATTATCAGTCTTTCAGTTATAATGCCTACATATAATGCCGCTAGGACCATAAAGGCTACAATAACTGCTCTAAATACTGCAGAGAAAGCTGGCATTTCTCTAGAATTGATTGTTGTAGATGCTAACTCAACTGATGAAACGGCTTGTCTTGCCGAAAAACTTGGCGCGAGAGTGATCTACAGTGAAAAGGGTCGCGGTCCCCAGTTGATAGCTGGATCAAAAGCCGCTAACGGTGATTGGCTGTTATTTCTGCACGCAGATACCGTTCTTGGGGCGGGTTGGGCCGCCTCCATAGTAGTGTTTGCCAGCCAAAAAAGTAACCTAGATCGAGCTGCGGTGTTTACATTTGCTTTAGACACAAAAAGTAGAGCCTCTGAGAGACTGACACAAATGGTCCAGTTTCGTAATAAATGGTTAGGTTTGCCTTATGGAGATCAAGGACTTCTAATATATCGCCGATTTTATAAACGTATCGGAGGCTATAAGCCATGGCCATTAATGGAAGACATCGACCTTGTTCGAAGGATAGGAAATTCAAAAATAGCACTTTTTGATACAGTCGCTATAACATCAGCAGAACGCTATGTCGACGATGGCTACTTGAAGCGTATAACCCGAAATTTCTTTTGTTTATTTCTCTACTTCATAGGCGTATCGCCAAAATTGATTTCGAAGATATATAATACGACAAATAAATGAGAACCCACTTAAACCTCATAGTTTTTGCAAAAGCACCCCAAATGGGGATCGTCAAACGAAGACTTGCAAAAGATATTGGACACATCAAAGCGACATTTTGGTATAAATCCCAAGTAGCTAATTTAATTAAAAGATTGAACCGCAAACTACCTGTGAGGAAATATTTATTCATAACCCCCAAGAATTCAAAAGGGTTTTTTAAACATTGCGCTAAAGGGAATTGGCAAATTAAGTACCAAAGTAAAGGCCATCTGGGAGAAAGGATGGCAGATGCAATGAGTAGAGTTGGCAATGGGCCGTGTATTCTTATCGGAAGCGATATTCCGAATGTTAAATACGATTATATTAGATTGGCTTTTAAGCAGCTTGGCAAATCAAAAGTTATCTTTGGGCCGTCCAATGACGGTGGATACTGGTTAATTGGAGTGGCAGGAGGTCAAAAGCTGCCAAAAATGAAAGATGTACGATGGTCAACACAATATGCATTAACCGATACCATCCGCTGCTTTAATCACCCGAAACAAATCGGCTACGTTCAAACTATGAACGATATTGATAACGGCAAAGACTTTAACCAACTTTACTCATGAAGATCGTCCGGCTAATTCGTGCTCCCTCAATCGAGGCATTATTTCCACAAAATTACAGGGTCGAAACCTTATATCAAGTTGATTATGCAAAATTTCGTCCCAGGCATCTTTGCATGCCCCAGTAGATCCGGGTAACGCGAAGAGATACGTTCCCTTGGCAACACCCGCAACAGCCCTTGACTGGATAGTTGAAGTTCCAATTTTCTTGAAGCTTATCCAGCGAAATAACTCACCAAACCCCTCTATTTCCTTTTCAAAAATAGCCTTAAACGCCTCGGGAGTTACATCACGGCCAGTGAAACCCGTTCCCCCCGTAGATATAACGACATCGATTTTTGGCTCCTTAATCCAAAGATTTAATTTCTTTTTTATTAAGTGTACTTCGTCTTTGACGATAGCTCGCTCCGCAACTACATGTCCATCGTCGGATGCCCTTTGAAATAAAATATCTCCAGAACGATCATCTTTCAACGTCCGTGTATCCGAAACGGTTAAAAGCGCTATATTTACTGGAATAAATTCTCTAGTTTCATCGATTTTTGGCATAATACAATCTTTTAAAGTTTCTTTTTTGGTGCGGACATATACTTTGGCCAATTTCCACCAGCAACATCGCTTAACGTTGGCGCCAGTTCATTAAGTCTAAACCTGTAAACCCAAAGACCAAGCATAACCTTTTTTATGAAATGTCTTGTCTCCCGAGATGGTATAGATTCTATAAATAGCAAGGGATCATTTTTGTATTCAAGTTTTCGTTCCCATTTTCTTAAATTTCCTGGCCCCGCATTGTAAGCCGCCAATACTTTGAACAAATTACCAGATAGATTTCCTAACTGCATTAGATGAAGGAGATATTTGCTCCCTAGGATTAGATTAGTTTTAGGATCAAACAATGCATCACGCCCCCTACCTCCTCGAAACCTTTTAGTCTTCCCGATAGAAGCAGCCGTTCGGGGCATGAGTTGCATAAGGCCGCGTGCCCCACGTCTACTCATAGCTCTTGAGTAAAATTGGCTTTCTTGTCTAACCATTGCGTAGATGAAGGCTGCATCAATTTCAACTTCATTTGGAAGCTGCCACGATGGGAACGGGTAAAGAGCCTTTAGGTCAACTGGATGGCCATCCCTTTTTAGAAGTCCCGCAGACCGCATGGCAAAGCCTGGCAGGCCATGGTCAGCGGCGATCGTCATTAGTGAAGGCCTTAAATGTCTTGGCATTGAGTAAAACAGCGCTCTTATCTCTTTTTCAGCCTCGTTATATTTTTTTATTTGCAACAAAGCGAGCATTCTTAATAACTGTGGATACGCGCCCATATTTGAAAAAAGGTCCTTAGAAACTCTGGGATGGTTGAAGTTTATCACTGGTTCCAAACCTAAAGCTCGAGCCGAGATCATCCCATAAAATGTCTCCTCAAACGAAGCAGATTGTTTCAGTAGGTTAATCGCCTCTTTTGGTCGTTGGTTCAACAAGTGACAACGCGAAGCCCAAAAAGCGCCAGCTGCGGCCAAATCGTTGTTAGACCCCCTATTCCCTGCTACATTTTCAAAAAACTTCTCTGCTTTATCAATTTTATTTGACCTCCAGGCCGCCAATCCTGCTGCCCATGCACCTAATGCTATTTTTTCGGAAAATTTTGAACTATTTTCTTCTGCCAACTTAATGGCTAAGTCGTCTTTTCCAAATATGAAGTATCCGTGCGCTATCTCTGCCCTAGAACTGGCAACTTCATAAGGATGTAAGGCTTTTTGAAATCTTGGCGACAATAGCTTTTTATAAGCTCCGGTTGGCCACCCCTTTCTTATCAGTCCAGTCATATGTCGTTGCAATTTTATTGCTTGACGATTCCTAAATTTCGATCGCTTCACAGTCGACATATAATTAAATTGCTTTTGGTTAATTGGAATAGGACCATTTCCCCTTAAAAATTTACCAACCGGTTTAGGTGGAGATTTCCAATTTGCGGGTCTACGGCGAATCGCTAAGGAGTAAATCCGTTTAGCTTGAGGGTGATCAGCGTAATTTTTCATCCACGCGAGCAACTCGGGGTACTTAGAGCGATATTTTGTAGGATGAAGAAATTTTTGAGCCAATACGTGACCCAGAAGCAGCTTATTACTTAGCTGTGCTATAATGTTCTGAGATCTTTTCCAATGGCCTTTTTTTTGCAACTCAAATATTCGCATATATCGAAAAGAATCATCCTTACTCAAAGGACGAGGTAAAGAGTATGCGGCTTCATACGGCCTCAGAAACTTTGGTGATTCTTGGGACAACAGGCTGCGGCCAGTAGCTACAGAAAGAACAAACATACTAAACAGAAGCAGTCCGTAACGCACTTGCCTTTGATTTTCTAAGAGTTTTCTAATGGTCTTTTCTCTATCATAGTAAAAATTAGAAATTTTGCTGAGCCAAGGCTAACCACCTAGCTAACGCCAGCTCCCATCCTAGGGCAAGGGTTAAATTATGAATATTCAATTTAAGTTTATTTATTAAGGCGCGCGGAATTTGGTTAATTAACTATGTGCTCAAACATTTAAACTAAAGATTTTTTAACCTACTCCTAATGGCTAAGAGATCTTTCCACGCATTAACCTTTTGTGCCGGAGAACGCAACAAAAATGCGGGGTGAAAGATCGACAGAGCAGGAATGACTGTTTTATTGCTTTTCTGATAATCAAACCAACGACCCCTCAATCGCATTATACCTTCTTTACGAACTAACAATGTCTTAGAAGCCGTCCCACCAACCAAAATTAAAACTTTGGGATTGATAAGTTCTATATGCCTTTGGATAAAGGGTAAACACGCAGCTGTTTCTTGAATAGTGGGCTGCCTATTCCCTGGTGGACGCCACGGAATTATATTGGTGATGTATATATCTGAACGAGACAATCCAATCGAGCTGAGCATCTTATTCAGTAACTTACCACTCAACCCCACAAAAGGTATTCCCTCCCTATCTTCATCAGCACCTGGAGCTTCACCAATAAACATTAAATCTGATTTTTCATCTCCATCGCCAAAAACTATGTTCATGGCGGTATTTTTCAAAGAACAGCCATCGTATCTAATCATTGACTCTCGCAATTCCACCAAAGTTGATGCCATATTGGCTATTTCGGTGGAATTTATATTTTTAGGGAAATCAATTTTATCTTCTGGCACGATTTTTCTAGAAGGAACCGCCCCCAAAACTCTCTGCCGAGAGTCAGGATCAGAAAATCGATTTTGTGGAGATTCACTTAAAACCTCATTCTGACCCGATTCAACTACCCATTTCGAAAGGTTTAGACTAGAGAATTTTTCGTTCATGATATACTTTTTTAATTTTTTGATGACAGATTTTTCTTGTACCGCTTGCCGAAAGCCGACCACTGCATCATATTATAGATAGTACTTTTGCACAAATTAGGCGGGGGCTAATGGAACGCGAATCAATGGAATACGATGTGGTGATTGTGGGCGCTGGACCATCAGGTTTATCCACCGCGATCAAATTACGTCAGATCAGTGAGGCAACTGGCAAAGACATTAGTGTTTGTGTTCTGGAAAAGGGTTCAGAGGTTGGGGCGCATATTTTATCTGGCGCAGTGCTCGAGCCAAGGGCGTTATTTGAATTATTTCCGGATTGGAAAGAGCGAGGCGCGCCATTGAATACACCAGTCACAAATGACAAGTTTCTTTTTTTGACGAAAAACTCCAGTGTTCAGCTGCCTACTCCCCCGCAGATGAATAACCATGGAAATTATATAATCAGTTTAGGCAATTTTTGCAGATGGTTAGCAGAACAAGCAGAGTCTCTTGGGGTAGAAATTTATCCCGGATTTGCTGCCTCTGAAGTTTTATTCAACCCTGATGGCTCAGTAAAAGGCGTAGCGACAGGAGATATGGGTATTGGTAAGGATGGAGAACAAACCTCAAATTATACTCAAGGGATAGAGTTGCACGCCAAACAAACCGTTTTCTCTGAAGGTGTTCGTGGCTCTTTAACAAAAGAAATATTTGATAAGTTTCAATTGCGTAAAAATGCGGATCCACAAACCTTTGCTATTGGAATAAAAGAACTTTGGGAGATCTCGCCAGATAAACATAAACAGGGACTAGCGGTACACACAGTGGGATGGCCTATTGATAATTCAACTTATGGAGGATCATTTCTTTATCATCTCGAGGACAACCAGGTCTCTGTCGGCTATGTAATTGGTCTCGACTACCAAAACCCTCATCTAAGTCCGTTTGACGAATTTCAACGCTTTAAACTACATCCTAAAATCAAACCATATTTTGAGGGAGGCCGACGTATCGCCTATGGGGCCCGGGCGTTGAATGAAGGCGGTTTTCAATCGATTCCAGATTTGACCTTTCCCGGCGGGTTAATTGTAGGTTGTAGTGCTGGATTCCTTAATGTCCCTAAAATTAAGGGAACGCATACCGCTATGAAATCTGGAATAATAGCAGCAGAATCAATCGCTAAATTATTCGACAAAGAAAAAGAAGAAGAGTTCGGAGTTGAAGTCGCAGAGTATAAGAAACAACTTTCAAAAAGTTGGCTTTGGGATGAATTGTTCAAAGTAAGAAATATAAGACCTGGCTTTCGAGCAGGATTACTATTTGGATTTATCCACGCAGCTATTGACACCTATATCTTCAAAGGGAGGGCTCCGTGGACACTCAGGCATCATAATGACCACGACTCGCTTCGACTTGCTAGCCACTGTGAAAAGATAAATTATCCAAAACCGGATGGGGAAATAAGTTTTGATAAGCCATCTTCAGTGTTTCTATCTAATACAAACCATGAGGAAAATCAGCCGGCGCATCTCAAACTTAAAGATGATTTGGTTCCTATAGACTACAACCTCAAATACTACGACGCGCCTGAGCAACGGTTTTGCCCAGCCGGAGTCTACGAGATAGTATATGATGACCAAGGATTAATACCGCAATTACAGATAAATGCGCAGAACTGTGTTCACTGCAAGACGTGTGATATCAAAGACATGTCGCAAAATATAAACTGGGTTGTTCCAGAAGGTGGAGGCGGTCCAAATTATCCGAATATGTAATCGAATAGTATAAGTATGTTGGCATTACTTAAACAAAGTTCTGCTAGATTGCTTGTTTTTCCGCCTTTTTTGAAAAGACTTAGCTGCTTGGTTTTAGTAGGCGCCTTGCTTGCTAGCTGCGGTAATGAACCTACGAAATCTGGTCGCGCATTGAGCAATGGTTTTGAAATCTCAATGTCAGGTAACTATTTGGCTGGGCGATACGCCAGACGAGATAACGATTCCAGAATGGCATCAATAAATTTTAAGCTTGCTCGCTTAAAAGACCCAAACGATATAAGACTGATCAGAGAGGCCTTTCTCTCTGAGTTGAGACTTGGTAATATAGAAGAAGCTGCGAAACTGGCAGAACACTCTATTAAACTGGATGCTGTTTCACCTTTTATGATGCTGGTTATTGGCCTGCGCGAAGCCAAGTCCGGTAACTGGGAAAAAGCAAATGATGCTTTTGGCAAACTACCTCAGTCTCAATTAAACCAAATTTTGGGTCCTCTTATTCTAGGCTGGACTTCGATAGCTACAGGTAAGCTAGATTTGGGGTTGACCTCTTTTTCTAAAATAAGTGAAAAACAAGGTTTCGAAATACTTGGCTTACTACATCTTGGACTTGGATATCAAATTGCAGGGGACGTCCAAAAAGCAGATGCGGCATTTGAGAAAGCACTTTTACACAATACCGTCCCACCAGATAGGTTGAAAATTTCTGCGGCAGCCCACTACGCCAGAAGCGCTCGTCCCGAAAAAGCGCGAAAAATGGTTAGAAGACTCACCCAAAATGATGTTGATGCTACTGTTCTAAATACAATATTAGAGGAAAAAAACACGCTATTATACAAGGAGGTTTTTATAGATGATGCCTCAGACGGTCTAGCTGACGCTTTATTTGATATCTCTCAAGCCTTAAAAAACGATCTAACGGGCGAACTTGCTATTATTTTTGCTCGATTATCGCTTTATATGCGCCCTGAATTCGCTCCCGCCGAGATACTTCTTGGAGAAACGCTCAATCAAAGCGGTAAACACCAACAAGCCATCGCTCACTTCTCAAAAATTAGGGCAAAATCTCCATATTTCTTGTTTGCACAATTTAATTTAGCAACAACATTACAAAATATTGAAAAAACTGAAGACGCCGTGAGTTTGTTAGAAAACATTATTAAAAATAATCCTAAAGATTATCGTCCCTATATCCATATTGGTGATTTAAAACGCAGCTTAAAAAAATGGGACGAGGCCATAAAAGCATATTCCAGAGCGTTGCAATTAAAAACTGGCACCGAAAACTCTGATTGGATATTATACTACAGCCGTGGAATAGCCTACGAACAATCGAAAAATTGGGATCAGGCGGAAGCTGATTTTCTGAAGGCTCTGGAATTATCCCCCAATCAACCTTTTGTAATGAATTATCTGGGTTACGCATGGGCTGAGCAAGGTATAAAGCTTACAAAGGCGAATGAGCTCATAGTGAAAGCTGTAAAACAACGACCGAGAGATGGTTATATTGCCGATAGCTTGGGGTGGGTCCTATATCAATCGGGCGACTATAAAAGAGCCGTTCCAGAGTTGGAACGGGCTGTTCAGTTGCGGCCAAACGACGCCACAATAAATGATCATCTTGGCGATGCATACTGGAAAGTTGGTAGAAAGCTGGAAGCACGTTTTCAGTGGGATAAGGCAAAAAGTATGAAATTAGAAGCCGATCATCTGGAATCTATCAATCAAAAATTGAAGCATGGATTAGAAGATAATTAAAAGTTAAGAGAGATTATCAGAGATGCTAAAAGCTACAGCCCGAGCAAAAATTAACTTAACACTTAGAATATTGGGGAAGAACGAAACTGGCTTTCATCTTATTGAGAGCATAACAGCATTCTCTGATTTTGGTGATGAAGTCGAGATTTTTACTAACCGTTCTTGCGACCAATTAGAAATCAGCGGCCCTTTTGCAAAAGATTTAGAGGGCGACAATATCGTAGTCAAAGCCCTCGAATATTTTCGAAAGGAAACAATGTGGACTCAACCCGTTACCATTAAGATATTCAAGCAAATTCCCGTTGCAGCTGGACTTGGTGGCGGATCTGCAAACGCAGCCTGTGTACTAAAAATGTTAAACCTATTAGCCCCAAAAGCGAGAATAAGCGATGAGAAATTGGGAGACATTGGATTAAATCTGGGATCCGACGTTCCAGCATGCCTTTCTGGAAAGATTCTCAAAATGGAAGGTAGAGGCGAAAAATTGGCTGCTATTGGTAGAATCCCAAATATGCCAATATTACTCGTAAATCCAAACATCGCTCTATCGACTAAAGCAGTATTTGAAACATTTTCAAAAAACGGTTTGTTTAAACCAGCAGATGAGAACGCTAACGTAGAGGTTGAAGAAATATTCAAAAACATCGGATGCAATGCTCCAAACGACTTGATTGAGCCCGCTGTTAAACTCGCTCCAGTTATAAAAGAAGTTTTGTTTGTTCTAAGAAAACTGAAGGGCATTAAAACTGTTGGAATGTCAGGTAGTGGCGCTACATGTTTTGCACTCTTTGAACCCAATGACACAGTAAATGTCATCAAAGCGGAAGAGCAAATCACAAATTTTGGATGGTGGACTGCCTCTACCTTTTTAAAGGGGTCATGATTATTTAATATATCATGCCAAATGGGTACGCACTATTTATTTGTTTCGCGTTTAATATCATCCAATAATTGAATTGATGGCATTCCTGACGCTATAAATCCATTTTCCAGCTGATACACACTGATCGCAGCTTTGGTATTAGGTCCTAACTTTCCATCTATTGGACCTAAGTAAAAACCATTCAACCGAAGTTCTTTTTGTATAGACAGAACCAGGCTATTTTTTACCTTTTCCTTTTGAGTGAGTTCGACTTTTCGGGTTGCCACTCCATTTTTTAGGTTAAATGGGATGGAGCTCCTCGAAAGCTTATTTAGTTGTTTTACCGGCTCTCTAGTATACAGCTTCAGTTTATCTGATTTCTTCAATTTGGAAGATTTGTCTACCAACGATAATATAGAAGCATTATGCGCTGCTTCGTCTACTCCATTTTTTGAGGCCAGCTCAAACCAATGCAACGCACTATCAAAATCGTCTGTCCCGTTTTCTCTTTCCAAGTAAAAGTTAGCTATATTGAATTGGGCCATAGGATGATGATTATTAGCGGCTGCGTGGTACCACAAAAAAGCCTGGTTTTCGTCTTTCTCCAAGCCAACACCCGTATCGTAAAGAACCCCTAAACTGTACTGAGCTTCTTTAAGGCCCTGCACTGCGGCTAATTTAAACCAAGTAGCCGCCTTCAAATAATTATTTTGATTTTTTTCTTTTTTTATCCAATGAAGGCCCAATTTATACTGGGGGAGTGCATCACCGTTATTTGCTTTAGCTCGCAGCAATTTTATTTTTTTTTTTGCGTTATTTCCTCATGTAACGGATTATTAATAGGCTTATTTTGTTTATCATCGTTTAATGCTAGAATGTTTTTAGAGACAGAGTTTTCTACATGGGGAAGCACTAATCGGCTAGGAACAGAATCGGGTGTTTTATTTCCTGGTTTGCCTTCGGTTTTTTTGGAACCCTCTTTGTCACTACTCGGATCTCTATCAATTTTGGATTTTTTTTCCGTCTCCACCACACCAGCACGCTTTCCCAAAAATAATTCGAGTAATCTTTGGGAATAGAGTAGCGAGTCATTTAACGTTTGCGATACAGCGTCCAAGTGGTGTTCGGCTGTTGCACTTATCTGCTTCGAAATTTTGTTTGTTGTTTGGGGAAAGAAGTAAAACGACGCCGTTCCTCCAGCAGAAAAAACTATCAGACTAACCAAAATCAGAAATGCTTTTACACTAAAGTTTTTGCCATTGGGCTGCCTATTTTCAGAGATTGGAACACTTTCCAATTCCATATTATTTTTTTGTCGAAGCGTTTTTGGAACGTCTATCTCTTCATTAAGATCGCCTGCCGGGGGAAGGGGGTCTGGACGCTCTAAACTAGGCGTTGGCTGCTCACTTATCAGTTCTTCCCCGTCCGATTCTTCGTTTATGATCTCTTTTTTAGCGTCCTCTTCCAATCTAGGTTTTGTGGCAATCGGTTCAATTTCATTTATTTTTTTAGGTTCATTTTTTTGCAATACTTCGGCCGCCGCTAGACGCAGCGCTAAATTGTTTAAAGCAAACATAATTGGCCGCAAATCACCATCTAGATTGTTATTTAACTGCTGCAATCTTTGAGAAATTATATCATTAGAAGTTTCATTAGGATGTTGTTGAGTATTCGGTTTTTCGGGAATGTTATCTCCCGCGACATTAGGTAGATCGGTAGCGCCATAGTGTTCTTGGGATCCGTGGTCGAGTATTGCTCTATTTATCCAGGCCCCGATGTTAACACCAGAATTCTTGGCTTTTCGACGCGCTAATTCTCGCGTTTCATCATCAATACCTTTGACACTCCAAGGGGCAATTAGTCTGGCCATACCTTCTTCCAATAAACTCAACCGGTACTGTGATATTATAAACCGACGAAAGGTAAATTGTTAAGTAAAGAAGATGTTGTCGCTACAGATCATCGGTTAGCGTGTCTTTCTTAATCTTGGACTCTACTAAATCCATCCGCAATGATAATTGGCTTAAGATAGACTGTATAGGCGTCGTGAGTTCAAGGTATCTTTTTTCAATTTGATCAATAATTTCAAGAACCATGGTTTCATCGTGTGTTTTCATTGGTGGGGGTTGCGATAAATCAGATTTTAGCGTTTTTGCAGCGGCAATTTCAGATTTAGCATTCTCCAATGATTTATTTGCCGAGATGGCAGTTTCATCATGATCTTCATTTATTATTTTTTTTAACCATTGCCCAATCGTGAGGCCTTCTTTCGCCGCTCCTTCTTTAGCCAGTTTTCGAGCTTCAATAGAAATCCCTTTAATGCTCCACGGAAAGTTTTCAGTATTGACTGTTTTGGCCATTGATTTATCTCCTAACAACAGTATAGGCGAATTACATCAAGAATGTTAATAGATAATCTTGATGCACATATTGAATTATAGTTAGTTTAAAGATATATCATTGTTACAAAATGGGGCGTGGCCAAGTGGTTAAGGCAGCGGGTTTTGATCCCGCGACCGCAGGTTCGACTCCTGCCGCCCCAGCCAAAATCATGATCCGTTGTTTAGTCACCGCGTTTCTAGCCAAAGGCTAGACTCAATAGCACCCGGCGGCATTTGAATCCAGTCGAAACCAAGTTCTTGGAGACATTCTGGGGCGTAATTACGAATAAAATAACTTGAAAATATGGGATTAAATTTTTCTCCGGCCAACAAGGCAGAAATAATTATTTGTTCATTATACTCTCGCCATTCCCAGTTTTTCGGATACGGGTCAGGTAAAAATATATCGTGAAAATGAATAAAAACGCCCGCTGGAAGTGCTGGCAAAATCCTACTCACAATTAAATCAACATCACTACCCGGGACACCAATATGACTCGAATCAATAAAAAGTATGTCCCCTTTCTGAAGTGCTGGTAAGCACTTCAGATCGGCTTTTTGCAGTGGAACCCTCATAAAATTTATATCTAACCCGCGAAGTGCAGCGCGCGGCTGTGGGTCTATACAAGTTACATTGCTACTAATCTTTTCATCGTTAATAGCCCGAATTAGGAACCGGGTCGAATGGCCAGATCCAATTTCAATAATGGTGGCTGGTCTAACCTTCCGAACAAGACCATAAGCTATAACAGCATCTAAACCAGGGAACCAATCCTGACCCCATCGTGGGTCCTCAAATTTAACATTTTTGAATGTTATTTTTTTCAAGTCACCTATATATGGCTGAACAGCCTTAAGTGTCTCAATAAATACACTATTTGAAAGTCCAGAAAACCATTCCAGCAACCAGGGATTAGTGCTATTTTTGACTCTCACCTGGCCAGCATATCTGTAAGGAATGAAGTACCCCAGCTTCCGAATACTCAATACTGTTAACAGACCATAGAATATTTTTCGTAATTTCATGCGAGAATCTGGACTATTTCGTTACAATAACGTCAAAGAGACAACACCATACCTTCTCTTGCCACAACAGTCCCTGGACGCTCTATTGCCACTGAAGTAGCGATTTCGTCCATAGTGTTGTCATTATGGCTAGGGTCATGATGAAATATCACTAGTTTATCCGCAGAAGCCGCGTCACAAAGCTTTATCCCTTCGCGCCACGTGGAGTGTCCCCACCCAATATGATTTGGATACTCTTCATCAGTGTAAGTAGCATCATATATTACAATATCTGCGCCCTGGATCAAATTCACTATATTTCTGTCGATGCCCTCAGGCCTATGTTCTGTATCAGAAATATAACATATTGATTTCCCATCAAAATTCACACGGTAACCCAGAGCTCCTTGTGGATGGTTCAAATTTGCCGTTGATATTTCTATATCGTTAGAAATTGTGAATGCTTGACCCGATTTCAACATCTTAAATTCCAATTGTGCATTAAAGATTTCCAAAGGAACGGGAAATAGGGGTGCAATCATAAGATTATTAAAAACATCTTTCATTGATTCCGCATTTTCTAGCTTTCCAGACCAAATTCGAAACGAATTTTTTGGATTGAAAGCGGGGCCAAAAAAGGGTAGTCCCCCTATATGGTCCAAGTGGGCGTGACTGAAGAATATATCAGCCTCTTTAATACCTTCGCTGTTTATTAAATTTCCCAGCGGCCTGAGCCCTGTTCCAGCATCGAATATTAAAATTCGGTCGTTACAGCGAATCTCGACGCAAGGCGTATTTCCGCCATATTTTACAAATTCAGGGCCGGGACAAGGAATGCTTCCTCGCACACCCCAGAATCTCACAAAGAATGAAGAGTCAGTATCCAAGCTACAATTTACCCTTCCCCATAATAAATCTACCAATTAATCTGGCGAATTAGATTTCCCAAAGTATCCTTTATTGCACAATCAGCGATCATTAAACAACTTGTTCAAGCAATAATTTAAGAATCAATGTATTACGCCCATATTAATTTGAAGTAAAAAGTAGCTTATAACCGTATCTTGAAGTCTTTAAAAACGAACCATTGGAGCCAAGCTCTTCAATTTTCTTTCGTAATCTATATATGTGGGTCTCTAGAGTGTGTGAATCTATTCCAGCCTTGTAACCCCAAACTTCTTCTAATAATGTATTTCGACTAACTGACTCTCCATTAGCCGCAGATAGTCTTATCAAGATTGCCGTTTCTTTTTCGGTTAGCCTTATCTTTTTGCTATCATCGGGACCAAAAAGTAAACTTTCGTCTTTTAGGAATAAATACTCACCAATCCTCGTGGGCGCCATGAGTTTGTCCCCGCGTTCTGTCAGCAACCCATCAATTTCATATGTTAACCGAGACATTTTAAACGGCTTAACAATAGTCTTATTGAGCAGAAATTGCTGAATAAAACTAGATTTGACATAACAACCTTTTTTTGTAAAAGCCATCAACGGAACGTTAAGCTTGTTCTTTAACATCCCATAGTCGATGAACTCCTCATTATTTAAAGACGGGATATCTAAAAATAATAGTGAACAAGCCTCTATTTGAGCAAAACTGCTAGCTGCCTTGCTTGGATCTGAAAACTGTAACAAAAATCTTTCATTCAGCTCTATCTGTTTCTTCAGGGCCTCATAAAAGTAACGATCCTCGCCAATGAGTAAAAAAGTTTTCATGAAACACCTACAACTTTGTTCAACAACACATACACCAAAAAGATTTATTTCTGTGAATACTTCTATTAATCATCACTCTCCTTGAGCACGACAATATCCTTCCAAAAAGCAACATAACATCGGATTAACCGTCCCTTTGATTTTGGATTTTGATAGCTCCATGCACTATCTTTACAAACATTGCTCAAAACCCTCACATCAAAGTAGGTGGCCATGCCTTTCCAAGGGCACCGCGTCACTGTCCTTGTTGGTGTCAAAAAAGACATGAAAACGTCAGATCTAGGGAAATAAATACTGTTCTCGATCTCAATCGAGTTTTCGGACTGCGCAATAATCTGATCTTTGTATTCGGCAATTATCATCGTTTTATCATTCATCCGCTGTCGAAATAATCAAAGATAAGGATTAGAAAATTCTTTATTTGATCTTACCAGGTGATAAATATCATTTTGATTATTTAAAACTAATCCTATATCCGTTTTATAAATAAAAACGCACAAACTGAATAAGAAGTATTGACCCGATCACCCCAATAATATTGATAGAGCGTATGGTAAACAAGTTTTCTGATCTTGAAATGACAAATTCTCCTGCAGGAAAATCGTCTCCAGCTCAAACATCTATCGAGAGAGCAATTGGTGATCTTCGAAGAGGAGCACTTGTAATTCTTCGCGACGCCCCAAATCAAACAGCAGCAGTAGTGCAGGCGGCCGAGATGACCACTTCAATGGGACTTAAAATGATTGCCCAGATAACAGGGTCTCAACCAACCCTTGCAATTACCCGGAATAGGGCTGCGGCGATCAATATTTTTAACCAGTCATCCAATGTACTCAGCATTAGTCTCCCTCAGAGTGGTGTCCCAACATTTATACATCGGTTATCGGACCCCACCTTCCTTGAGGGTCCCGATAATAATGATTTCCAAACACTTGAAATAGAAAAGCTTACTGTCATTCCAGAATCGGGGGGAGGAATTGCCGAAAAAGCTATTCAACTCACAAAATACGCTCGACTGCTTCCAAGTACCGTATTCTCCAGACTTCCTCTCGCGGATATCAATCAATTGTCCAATTTTAAACAAGATAATGGATTACTTCTAGTTGAAACAGCGTCCATAGACACATTTGCCAAGATTCGAGCACAACGGCTTGTGAAAGCTACTTCGGCTAAAGTGCCGCTGGTAGATGCAAAAAATGCAACCCTAATTGCTTTCCGACCAGTTGATGGGGGGGATGAGCATATAGCTATCACAATTGGAAATGTAGATATTTCAAAACCAGTGCTTGTGAGACTACACTCCCAGTGCCTGACTGGAGACCTCCTTGGCAGTCTGCGTTGTGACTGTGGAGACCAACTACGTGGAGCCATTCAAGCGATCGAGGAATTTGGAGGAGGTGTTCTGGTTTATCTGGCTCAAGAAGGTAGAGATATTGGTCTTATAAACAAGTTAAGAGCCTATAATATCCAGGACCTCGGAGCGGACACTATAGATGCCAATAAGCAGATTGGATTTGAAGCGGATGAACGCATCTACGCACCGGCGGCTGAAATACTTAAGCAACTAGGAATTAAATCCGTAAAACTATTAACTAATAATCCCGATAAATTAACCCAATTAGCTAATGAGGGAGTAAAAGTTGTTGAACGTGTGGCTCACATTTTCCCATCAAACCCTCATAATGAAGATTATCTAAAAACAAAGGCAATAAAAACGGGCCATTTGTTTTAGTTTAACGGACCCCTTGTATTTTTATAGTTTTGGTACACTGATTGCATGTTTGCAATTAAGAGGAGTTTCTAATGCTTGATTCTATTGCCCCACACGCTGTTGAAAATATTTGGCACAAACATGAGAACGCCCCTGAAGGCGAAGCAGATCCAATGAGCTATGAAGAAGAACGGGAGTTATCTCATGTTGCCAAAACCAACCTAACCTTTTTAGATATCGTAGATGCGGTCAATCCCCTCCAACATCTCCCCTTGATATCCTCCATTTATAGAAATGTATCAGGGGACAGCATCTCCGATGTGCCAAAGTTTGTTGGTGGCGCTTTATATGGTGGACCGCTAGGATTAGTAGCCGCACTAGGTCGCTATATTATCGAAGCAGAAAAAAGCAAAACGCAAGAGCCCAAAAAGGCGCCAGCTCTTGCAGCTAACGATGAACAAATGAAACAACAGAAAATCAACACAGCCAAAGATGAAACCTTTGGAGTTTTAGGAAAAAAGAAAACTAATCATTCAACCCATTCATTGAAGAATGCCGCCGCTCAAAAAACTTTCCCTCTAACGTCAAAAACAGAAACATTTGTGACTCCAAACAATATTTTCAACTCGGGGAAAGTCTTCCCAATATCCCCACAAAACGCCTACGAAGCGCAAGAAGTTCGAGGTCTCGGTCTTGATAAATTAATACAAAACACTTCAAAGACTTACACCTCTGAAAATTTCAAGCAAAATAATACAAAAAGGGCAAATCATGTGATTACTGATCACAGGGAGATAGAGAATTGGATGCTGGAAAAACTTGGCAAATATAATAGACTACAAAATACCAAGTAATATTTTTAGCGGCGTTTTTTTATGGCTGTCATACTTATTGAAGAAAAAAGTATTAATTCAACAACTCTTCAATTCCAAAATCTCCGTGCAGCCTGCTGTATTGGATTAAATGGTTTAACCCTTGATAAAATAGAAGGGGACAACTGCACCCCAATAGGAACTTGGCCATTTAGACGAGTTTTTTATCGAGCAGATAAACAAGATACACCTTTAACTAAATTACCATTAACAAAGATTACCAAACAAATGGGTTGGTGCGATGACCCAAAAGACGACGATAACTACAATAAACTAGTGGAACTACCGTATCTATATAGTCATGAGAAACTGTGGAGGAACGACGATCTTTATGATATTATTGTCGAATTGGGCTATAATGATAAACCTCCAATAAAAGGTCGTGGTAGTGCTATATTCATGCATTTAATGGCAAAAGATGAATCACCAACAGCTGGTTGCATTTCTTTGAGGAAAGATGATTTGCTTAACTTAATCAGAATGGTAGGCCTCAATGAGGTGTTAGAAATAAAGCCTTCAAAATAGAAATTAGTATAGAATTAAATACTTTCTCTTTTCCCAAAAATACTCGAGCCTATCCGTACATGGGTTGCGCCAAAAGCTATTGCTGTTTCGAAATCGTCACTCATTCCCATGCTAAGGATTGGGAGGTTTAGTCTTCCAGCTATTTCACCTAAGAGACTAAAATGCAGCGCGGGCTCCTCACTTACAGGTGGGATGCACATAAGGCCCGTTATATTTAAGCCCACTGTCTTCTGGCAATACTGCACAAATTCTTCTGCTTCAGCGGGAAATACCCCAGCTTTCTGTTGTTCTTCTCCGGTGTTCACCTGAACATAACAGGTTATATCCGAGCCTTTTTTAACAGATTGTTTTTTTATTTCTTCAGCAAGCTTTAGCCTATCTAAGGTTTCAATAACATCAAAAAGCATTATCGCATCTTTAACCTTATTCGTCTGCAAGGGGCCAATCAGATGTAATTTGGCGTCAGGGTATTTGATCTTAAGCGCAGGCCATTTAAAGGCAGCTTCTTGGATCCTGTTTTCGCCAAATATCCTGTGGCCTTCAACCAATGCAGCCTCTATTTTTTCAACAGGCTGAACCTTACTCACAGCAATCAGGTTAACATCATGTTTTTGACGATTTGCGCCTTCCAGCGATGCTTCTATTTTTTTATTAATTAGCGCTAAGTTGTTTGCAACGTTAATTTGTGAACCGACTTTATTGATATTCATTTAATTTCATTCCATGACAATCTAATTAGAGTTGGCCTGAATTTTAGTAGCACAAGGCATTAATTTAAAACTTGGGCTTACCGCTTTTTGTGATATAGCCTTTTTCAAAGAGAAGTTCGTCGTGAGCGTTGATAATTTTAGCGATTTGGGCCTCAGATAGTATTGATTTGTATCCTCCAACTTTTCCGGAGCGAAAAAACTTTTGATCTGGACGCGACCTTTCAGAAAAACCTACCATAGTTTCTTGTCTAGATACTTCGGAAAATGAACTATTTTTTATTGCTCTCTTCAAACGCTCGGGGTTTTTAGGTAAACCAAGAAATTTATTAAACCGGCCAAACGTTTTTATTGGGTTATGGATCATATCTTCATACCGCATCAAAAGAGGATTGAAATTATCGACACCAAACCAAGTTCTATAATGGTTAGACCAGCCAGCAAGAATTTGGAAAACTCCCTGTTTTGAAGTGTTCACGCGATGTGATGGTGCCGCTATGGCTTCAATCGCGTCATCATGACTTATTTTATAGTGGTCGGAGAAGGAGATTACCATATCGAACGGGTTTCGGAGGACGTAAACAGCGCCTGCCGTATGCTCCAAATGGATAAGAGGAAGTCCTTCGTAGTATTGCAAAGCGCTGTGCGTTTTCACAAAAACAGATTCATTTCCATTTGCTAGATAGCTTTGAACTTTGCCTCGGTATTGGTGGAGTTCAGTATCCGTAATGTTATCGATATCACGGCCTATTATTTTCCTGAACAAGGCTGGTGAGTTGTCATTGTGTTTAACAACACCAAGGTCGTTGATTTTGGCTGGCTCTATAGTATTTCGAAATAAATTCTCGATAAAAATTCTTAACCATGTGTTTCCAGATTTTGGATAAGACGCTAACCAAATAATACCACCCAAATTTAATCTCCAATAAAAATATATCACTTATACTTGTTAACTGATTGAATAAGACACTGTTTATAGTGAAACCCCTGCTTATCTATATAAATTATAATTCATCGTGTCATGAGAACTGTGATGTTTTATGTTGCAGCTATAATTTCCAAAATAATAATATTTCACATAGCGTTTTTCATTGAAATATTTATTTCTGCATCAGCCTAATCAAGATATACAAAAAGAAGCTTACTTTCGTATCAAACCAAAAGAGCAAGGAATGATTGAATATGGGGGAAATTATTTGGATAGCGTCGTTTCCTAAGTCTGGTAACAAGGGCTCGTCTTTAACATTAGACGGTCAAGCGGAAAGAGATATTATTCATCTATCTGCA